>NZ_JAOAOI010000020.1:0-3597 GCF_025209835.1 Mycoplasma sp. HS2188
AGAGAGACCCCCCCATATATATAAACAGAGAGCCAAAAGAAAAGCAGTTTTTCAAATTTTAATCGCCTGGAATGGTGTATAATTGAATTAACAAAATGTATATTACCTGCTAACATTTTATACCCCCAATTTCTACCGTGTTCTTATTTTTATTATTTTCAACGATTATATCATTGTGTAATTCAAGATCTCTGTATATTTCTTTTTTTATAGTTGAATTTTTTATATTTGGAAAGAAAATAGAATCTGGAGGGAATATTAATTTTTTATATTTATTTGGTTGATTTATTAATGAGGAATCGCCCATTCCGTCACTAAAATAACTTAAAAATTTATGATTAATTTTTTTTATATTTTTTGCGAAACATAAGACATATTCAAAATCTTGTTTTGTAAAATTTGATAAAGAGGTGCCGCCACTATTTTTGTTTCATAAAAATATTTCAATAAAATTCTCTTCACCAAATATTTCGTCCATTAAAACTTTCAAATAAGCTTGTTCTGTGTCATCAATTGATACAAAAATAACCCCATCTTCTTTCAATAGGTCTTTTGCCATTCTTAGACGTTCGCTCATCATATTCAGTCAGCCTGTACGACTGAATTTATCACGATAAATAAATTTTGAAGCTGCAACATCATCTTTTTCGCCGTTTTTTAAACTATTTCCATCGCTCAAAGATGATTCAGTATTATAAGGAGGATCGATATAAATTACATCGTAAAGTGCATTTGAGTCGCTAGCGACTCTCTCTCTATCACTAATAGATTCTTTAAAGCGTCATAGTTTTCACCGATAATAAGAGTATTTTGGGATTCTTGTTGGTTTAATAGATCATTAATAAATGATTTTTTTTCGTCTTTTTTAAGCAAGGCTAAAGATGTGTTTTTGCTAGCTGGTGCTTCATCAAAAACAAAACCAATTTTCACTCTTTTGATTAGAAATTGATATACGTTTTGTAAATCTTTTTCATCTGTTCTTTTTAAGATATTAATTATTAGCTCTTTTTGATCTTGATTAATATCGTTTTTTGATATTTCATTGATTTTATCAATGTAATCATTTAAGATTATTTCTTTGCTCATATTTTCTCCTTATTGATACGTTAGCTAGTTTTTATCTAATTAAAATTATATTATTCATAAATGTAATTATGAAATGAAATATCAGTCGTATAGATAAAATGAAATAAAAAACAAAAGTTCCACTTTTTTAAATTTGACAAATGAGAACTTTTGTTTTTTTATTTCACAAGGCAATGCAGTGTTTGGGCACTATCGCCAGTTTTGAAAGGCCTAGCAGTTCGCTGATTAATGTGGAACATATTTATGCAAATGACAATAATAATTGCAAATATTTCTTATATGATGAATATCATTTATTGATTTCCTTATAAAATTTAATTACGAGGAGATAATTGTTGGCATTTTAAAAACACAAAAACATATTTCACTTGGTTAAAAGGAGAATGGATGATATTTAACAAAATCAGCGACAAAATTAAAATTTTAATAAACATTTTAGTAATTGTTTTGAGTGCTGTTATTGGAATTACAAAGGCATTTATGGTAATTTTAAATAACTCATATTTATGAGCAAGTGGCGAACCTGTTATTGAGTCTTTTGCTGTTCTTTCGACACCGATAAGTGCTATTTTAGTGTTTGTTTCACTTTGATCAATAGTTGAAATTATAGTGAAACATAAAACTAAAAAAGTTGTGGCTGTTAGTTCAATCGGAATTGTACTATCATTAATCGCAATTACCTTAACACTGTTTAATTTAACATTCCAACACAGAACTTCATTTAAATTAAATTACTCACATTCAATGGTTGTTTGATTTATTTTGTTGTTAGTTCTAACATTGATTTATTCAATAATTTATATTCAATTTAGAAATGAGTTCAATAATAACACTGAATTAGCTAAAATTAAAAAACATTATTTGATTATTTTTATTGTTATTCTAACAATTTTTGTGGCTTTAATGTTTAGCTGGATTTTACTAGATTTATATTTAAGTTTTAAATATGGTCCAAGTAAAATAGAGCTTATACACCGCAAATAATAATTAATATTAGATTAAGAAAATTTAACACCAATGTCCGAAAGGCACATTGGTGTTTTTGTTAAAAATTTTTGCTGTCTATTGGCAACATTTAGTTTTTATATTACATGAATAATTAAATATCATTTTAAAAAAAATAAAATAAACGATGACAAAAAAAATTAGACACCAACCTTTACGATTTGGGTCAAATTTTTTTGTCCTCATTTAATTTACAATTAATTTATATAAGGTGATCAATGAATTAAGAAATTCAAGTACAAGAGAAAAAGAATTGCTTAAAAAAACTTGTTAGTTTCCGCGGAAATTCTTAAATTATTATCCAAAACTTATCAAGAATTAATTAATAAAATTTAAAATGTGCTTTAAAAAAAGCACAATACTGGACAATAAAATTCTACATTAAATCACAAATCTATAAAGCAAAAACCTTTTTCCTATTTTTTAAAAAAGCTTTTTTGCTTCTTAAATCATAACAACTCCCCATCTTCTATTTGCTTAATTAAGTAATAAAGATACTCGTGTATAATTAAATTAATAATTTTAAGGAGAAAAATATGAAAGTAAAATTTAAATCTCAACCAGTAAACTTACTTGGTAATGAAATAAAAGTAGGCGATATATTCCCTTCTTTTAAAGGTGTTAATTTGGACATGAGTGATTTTGAATTTGATTCATTGCCAAAAACAAAAAAACTTATTTTATCAATTCCATCAATCGACACTGGTGTTTGCGAAATGGAAACTACTAAATTTATGCATAAATTTGCACAAACAAATTATCCAGTAGTTGCAGTATCACAAGATTTACCATTCGCATTCAATCGTTGATGTGCGGCCACAGGTAATAAAACTGTAATTCCGGTCAGCGAATTTAGACATCACGATTTCGCTTTAAAAACCGGAACTCTTCTAGAAGGAATTGGTCTTTTAACCCGGGCAGTTTTTGTTTTGGACGAAAACAATAAAGTCTTACATGTTGAATACCTAGAAGAAGTCGGTAATGAACCTGATTATGATGCTGTAATGAAATTTTTTAACTAAATATGTTCACGCGCAAGCGTGAATTTTTTATTTATGTAAAAATGTTTTCGCTTAAAGCTAATTTATTTTGATGATTATTAACTAAAACAAACTATATACCGACTAAATTTAGCAAACTGTGACTATATATAATATAAGAGTTCAATATTAATATTAATTAGAAAATTAAAATTCAGGCTCCTAACCTTAAATATAAAAAAAATTTAATTTTTTATTTTGACAATTTGTCTTTTTATGTAAAATAATATTGCTATTAATCGTTAAGTAGTAACAAAAAAATAGCTAAAAAAAAATTAAAAAAATGTTTTCTTAAAAATAATTTTAAGATATAATAAATTAGCTAAATTGATAGCAAATAATCGTTCTTTGAAAACTAGATATATAAACATGACGAAGTCAATTTTTTCGAGAGTTTGATCCTGGCTCAGGATGAACGCTGGCTGTGTGCCTAATACATGCAAGTCGAGCGAAGTACTTTTGTACT
>NZ_JAOAOI010000021.1:0-2990 GCF_025209835.1 Mycoplasma sp. HS2188
AAATGTCGTGATGACAATATTAAAATTTATGGTTCTTTACTCGTTAGAAAATAAAAAGTTTAGTTTAAATTACTTTACATTGTCAAATGTTGTTGCGTTTTTAAATTTAGATACTTTTACGATGGGTGAATGAACCAAGATTGTAAATGAAAATAGATATAAATCAATTTATTGAGAAAAATTAAAACGTGAGATGGATGCACTAATTACGACAGTGCCTGAGACATTAACTGGTATTTTGATTAATGCTACGAAGGCTCTAATTCAATTTTCTAATGATTTAAAAACTGAAGAAATTACATCGAAAAATAATGTTGATTTTGAACAAATGATTGGTAATGATAGACCATTTGCGATATTTATCAGTTTTCCAGACCATAAAAAATCATCATCATTTCTAATTCCGATTTTAATTAGTCAAATTTATAAAAGTGCGATTTCGAAAGCAAATTCTTTACCAGGTAAAAAATTGAATAGAAGTTTGCTATTTATTATGGAAGAGTTTAACTCAATTGAAAAAATACCAAATTTAGGTGATTGAATGTCGATATCAAGGTCGAGAAAAATATTTTTCCTTTTGGTGTTGCAGGACTATACACAATTAGATAAATATAACAGTGGTAAATCAGAGCATAAATTAATTAAATCGCAGGCAAGATTAACAGTGTTTTTAGAAACTAATAATGAGGAAACGCTAAAAGCGTATGCTGAGATGTTAGGTAAGTATGAAAAAGAGAGAAAATCGACTTCATATAATGGCAAAACAAAATCAGTTTCATCATCATTAAATAAAGAATTTGTGATGGATGTTGGCGATTTGAAATACAAATCTAAGGAGTTGGCGATTGTGTTAGCTGGTGGGTATAAACCGATAGCGATTAAACCAATGTTTTTATTTGATTATATGGATAAACCGAATTATGAGCATAGAGAGATTGTTGCTGATACAAATGATGGTATTTTGTGAGATTTTGAAAAAATGACCGAAATTAATATTGATGGTGGAGGTAGCGTTGAAAAAATATGTGATGAAGATTTAAATAAGCTGATAGAACAGAGAAAAAATTTAAATATTTTGTGCTCGAATGCAAATAGTGAATAAAACTAAAATGAAGGAGGTAATTGTGGACGATTTTCCAAAATATAAAATTCAAAGAGTGGATTATATTTATAAAAACTACAACATTAAAGTTATATTTAAATATTACTCAAATACCTTTACTGTTGATGTTTACCAAAAGCAAATATCTGATGAAGGTGATTATAAGTTTTTAGATCAGAATGAGTATTTTACGGAATATTTTTATTCTCATGTATTTGATGAAGAACTTCAATTAAGTATGCAGTACTTTATTCGCACGAGCTTAGAGAAATTAAATTAATGAAAGGAAAAAATATGAAAGAGAAACAAAATAAAGCAGAAGAGTTTTTAAATCAATTTGATGACTTCTGCACCAAAATGGAAGAAGATAAAGACTTTAGAAATGAAGTTGATTTAGATTTAAGAAAGAATGGAATAAAAAGTAAATATGTTATTTTTGCAAGTAAATGAAAAAAAATAGTTGAATCAGACAACGTTAAATAACAATATCGATGATTTTAGAAATAAATGAAATAAAAAAAGGAGAAAAATATGACGTTAGACGATATTAAAACATTTTGAATTAAAGATAGTTATGGAAATAAACAAAGTTATCGTTTTCGTGGCGATGATTTCGGAATGTGAGGTTTTTGATTAGCAACAATAGTTGCTCAAACTAAATCAGATTATGAATTAAAAACATTTGAAAATCGTCCATTAAAATTTAAGCTTGAATTTATGCCAAAGACTTCAATTACTATTTCACCACCTTATTCTCGCCATAATGCTAATTTTCATAAAGATGTAAATTATAGTATTACTATTGATAAAACTTATGATAAACATTTAACTAATGATTATATTAGAGAGAATTTTTCAAAAATTATTGAATATGAATTTAATAAACAGATGGGAATAGAATTAAAACACGAAAATTGAAATTTAAACCCTGAATTAAGACCTAAAAATCTCAAATTAGAAAATAATCTCGATGAAGTTAAAACTGATATGCTTGATTATGAAAATATATCTTACATGACGCAATATGCGTATGAGTGAGAAAGTGATGAAGATGTACTTAATCGATTTAATGAAAATATGAGTTCGCTAAATTCAAACGAAGAACGCAAAGCATATAAAGACATAATTGAAAACATTAATGAAAATATGGCTAAAAGCAATGATGATATTAACCAAAAAATCTTTGACCTAATAAGAACAAATAACAATATCGATGACTTGGAAAAACTAGATGGGTTGTTGCAAATTAATTTAGATGAGCCAAGCGAACTGCCTGGACTTGAAAAATATTTAGATGATAATCAAATATACTATGGTGCTGATATATTAGCGGACGCTGATGAAGATATTAAAGAATATGGTATAGATAGTAAATTCATACACGTGGTTAGAGACTTGTTGGAAATTAAT
The DNA here is from genome assembly GCF_025209835.1 of Mycoplasma sp. HS2188. Classification (NCBI taxonomy): domain Bacteria; kingdom Bacillati; phylum Mycoplasmatota; class Mollicutes; order Mycoplasmatales; family Mycoplasmataceae; genus Mycoplasma; species Mycoplasma sp. HS2188. The sequence goes on from NZ_JAOAOI010000021.1 coordinate 2,513, forward strand.
GAAAACGAATATGTTGAAATCGATGCTTATTTAAATAGTGTTAAGACGGTTGGTGAATTGCGCGATGCTGCTGACAAATATTTAAGTGAAATTAGTAGCGTAGAGCTAGCTTCTTTATTAGAACTCGAACAACAAAATAAAAAAGAAGATATGGAATTAAAAAAACCTGATGAAGATAAACAAGATAAATCATCAATTGATTTGCTGATTGAAAAATCAAGTGCAGAATTAGATGAGTATTTTAATAGTGAAGAGAAAATGAAAGAATATTTAGATTTTATATCTGGTTTTGCAAATAAATATAGCTTTAAAAATATGAACTTGATTAAATCACAAATGGAAGGTGCAGCGATTGTTAAATCATTTACTGAGTGAAAAAAAGAAGGTGTATCGATTAAAGCTGGCCAGAAAGGTTTGAAAATATTAGCACCTAATGAAATGATTATGCTGGAAGAAATTGACGAGCAGGGAAATATTA
>NZ_JAOAOI010000022.1:0-2912 GCF_025209835.1 Mycoplasma sp. HS2188
CAGGATATCAATTTGTAACACCTTGCGAATCTGGTGTTGCGTCTGTATCTCTACCAACGACTTTATCACTATTTTTTAAAGCATCTAACAACGCTTGTTTAGCATCAGGATAATCATCTAAAGTATTCGCAAAATTATTGATCTCATTAACTTTGTTATCGTATTCAGCTTTTTTAGCAGCGTCAATTGCAGCTTTATCATTTGCAAATTTATCTTTTGCACTTGCTAATTCGCTAATTGCTTTTTCGTAAGCTTTACGTTTAGCATTTTTATCTGTATTACTGTCAGTATCAATACCGTCTAAAACATTTTGAATTCTATTAACTTCTGCTTGATATGCGTCAATAGCGTCTTTATAAACAGGGTTAGTGGTATCTATATCGCTTTGCGCACTTTGTTTATCAGTGTTGTATTGATTTTTAGCCACGTCTAAAGAATCATTCAATGCTTTTTCATAAGCTGTATTTAAATTATCATAAGCAGCATTGATTGTTTCATATGGTTTTTGGTTATTAGTTCCATTTGAATGATTATCATTTTTGGCTTGTTCTAATGCTTGTTTGATTGCCGCGTATTGAGTTTTGTCGCCTAAATTGTCATTATTTAGTAACTCAGTAACTTTTTCTTCTAACTTATTGTATACAGCGACTGCAGCATCTTGAATTGCTTGTTTTAATTTATCAGTTTCGCCATTGTAATCACTTGCATCAATTTGATTGCTATCTTGTTCTTGTTGAATTACTGTTTGCGAACTTGTTTTTTGTTCATTTAGAGGCTGAACTTGATTTGCTTCAATATATTCAGGTTTTTGAACTAATTTATCAATTAAAGCAACTTGTTTATCGTATTCAGCTTTAGCGGCATCAATTTGTGCTTTTTCTTCTTTAGCTTTTCTAAATGATGCTTCTAGTTGTTTTTTAGCTTCTTTGGCTGCTGCTTGTTTTGGATAAGGATCATTAGTTGCTGAACCAATCGCATTTTGATCTCTTTCAACATCTTGTAAGGTGGTTCTAATTTTGTTGTATTCTGGTTTTGAGGCAGGAATATCATTTTCTAAATAATTATTAACTTCATCTTTAAGAGCATCGTATGCTTCAACTGCTGCTTTATCTGCATCAGCAATTGGGAATTGTTGATCTGCGTAAGCAATATCTTCAGTTAGCGAAGAGGTTGCTTGATTGTAAGCTTTTGGTGTAGATTGACCATTAATTGTATTGGTAATAGAAGTTTTATCTTTTTCTAATTTATCTTTGATGTATTTTCTACTTGGATGGGTCGAACTTTCAGTGATTTTTTGGTCTAATTCACCCAATTTTGCATTGTAAGCTTGTTTTGCTCTTTCAGTCTCTTCAGCTTTCTTAGCTTGAATATCATTATGAATTTGGCTTAATTTTGCAATATATTCTTTGTATGCTTTAACTTTATCAGCCTTATAAGTAGGAGAGTCTTGGTTAGCGTCTAATTCTGCAATTTTTTGAGTTAATTCATCATTTACTTTTTTAATTTCACCTTGAGCTCATTTTTGAGTTTCTGGATATTCATCTAAAGCATTTGCTTCATTGTCAAGCTCAGTTTTTTTAGCGTCATAATCAGCTTTTGCTTTTGCTATTTCAGCTTGATCAATAGCTTTTTGTAATTCGTCATATTGTGTTTCAGCTTGTGTTACTTTTTCGCCTAATTCTGCTATCTTGTCTTTAGTGTCATCGTGAATTTTGTTTGGTAAGCCTTGTTGTAATTGAGCAATTTTATCACGTAAGGTTTGATTAATTTCTTCATAACGTTGATTATTTTCAAGGTCATTATTTTTAATGAAATCATTTGCTTTTTCACTTAATTTAGTGAATCTATCGTTTGCTTGGTCAATTACTGAATTAATTACAAAATCAGCTTGATCTTTATATGTTTGGCCACCGATTGTTTCGTTATTTTGTGCAGCTGTAATAACATCATTTGCATCTGTTTTTACTTTTTCTAATTCAGCTTGTTCACCTGCATATTTTGGGTCATCTTTTAACTGATCTAATTTTTTAACGGCGTTGTCGTATAGTTCTTTTGCTTTGTTGATTTCTGATACTTTTTCATCAATAGTTGCAGTGAAATCATTCAAGATTTTACTTTGATCATCCAATGTTTCAATTGAAACACCTTCATATGGTGTTGGAGTAGCATTAGTTTTTACTGCTTGTTCTGATTGATCAATTAAATCATTTATTTGTTTATTTAAACCTTTAAGTTGCGGATTGCTATCTACACCTAATTCATTTTGTGCATCTTTAAGTTTTTGCACTGCTTGACGGTGTTTTTCTTGAGCAGATTTAAGGGCAATTTGTGTTTTTAATTGCTCTAAAGCATTTTCAGCATCACTGTATGCTTTTTTAACATTTGCGACGTAATTTTGGTCACGAGTATTAGTTAGGGTAACTAATGTATTTGATAAAGTTTGAGCAATTTTTGCAATTTCTTTTTTATATCAATCTTGTGTTTCAGGCAATGAGTCATCAATAGTTGCTTTATTATTCAATTCAGTATCGTAAGCTTTTTTAGCCTCATTTATTTCGTTGGCTTTTTCTATTGCTTGTTTTAGGGCATCAACTTTATTTTTATAAACAGTAGGGTTTAAAACGTCATTTTCAGGAACTGTTGAAGTTAGATTATCAGTTATAGCATCTTTGATTAGATTGTATGCTTGTGGGTTTGTTAATGAATTTTCATCATTATTTTGGTTGTATAAATTATTATTAAGTTCTTTAGTTTTTTCAATTTCACTTTCTAATTGGTCAAATGCTTCTTTGGCTAAATTAGCTTTTTGTTTAAATTGTGAAAGTGATTGCTCTAATTCATTAACTTTATTAACTTTAGGGTCTGCGCCTTGGTAAGTATCGGTCTTATCAACATTGACAGCATCTGCCTCA
>NZ_JAOAOI010000023.1:0-2912 GCF_025209835.1 Mycoplasma sp. HS2188
CAGGATATCAATTTGTAACACCTTGCGAATCTGGTGTTGCGTCTGTATCTCTACCAACGACTTTATCACTATTTTTTAAAGCATCTAACAACGCTTGTTTAGCATCAGGATAATCATCTAAAGTATTTGCAAAATTATTGATCTCATTAACTTTGTTATCATATTCAGCTTTTTTAGCAGCATCAATTGCAGCTTTATCATTCGCAAATTTATCTTTTGCGCTTGCTAATTCGCCAATTGCTTTTTCATAAGCTTTACGTTTAGCATTTTTATCTGTATTACTATCAGTATCAATACCGTCTAAAACATTTTGAATTCTATTAACTTCTGCTTGATATGCGTCAGTAGCGTCTTTATAAACAGGGTTAGTGCTATTTATATCGCTTTGCGCACTTTGTTTATCAGTGTTGTATTGTTTTTTAGCTACGTCTAAAGAATCATTCAATGCTTTTTCATAAGCTGTATTTAAATTATCATAAGCAGCATTGATTGTTTCGTATGGTTTTTGGTTATTAGTTCCGTTTGAATGATTATCATTTTTAGCTTGTTCTAGTGCCTGTTTGATTGCATCATATTGAGTTTTGTCGCCTAAATTGTCATTATTTAGTAACTCAGCGACTTTTTCTTCTAACTTATTGTATACAGCGACTGCAGCATCTTGAATTGCTTGTTTTAATTTATTGGTTTCGCCATTGTAATCACTTGGATCAATTTGATTGCTTTCTTGTTCTTGTTGAATTACTGTTTGCGAACTTGTTTTTTGCTCGTTTAGAGGTTGGACTTGATTTGCTTCAATATATTCAGGTTTTTGAACTAATTTATCAATTAAAGCAACTTGTTTATCGTATTCAGCTTTAGCGGCATCAATTTGTGCTTTTTCGTTTTGAGCTTCTCTAAATGATGCTTCTAGTTGTTTTTTAGCTTCTTTGGCTGCTGCTTGTTTTGGATAAGGATCATTAGTTGCTGAACCAATCGCATTTTGTTCTCTTTCAACATCTTGTAAGGTGGTTCTAATTTTGTTGTATTCTGGTTTTGAGGCAGGAATATCATTTTTTAAATAATTATTAACTTCATCTTTAAGAGCATCGTATGCTTCAACTGCTGCTTTATCTGCGTCAGTAATTGGGAATTGTTGATCTGCATAAGCAATATCTTCGGTTAGTGAAGATGTTGCTTGATTGTAAGCTTTTGGTGTAGATTGATCATTAATTGTATTGGTAATAGAAGTTTTATCTTTTTCTAATTTATCTTTAATGTATTTTCTACTTGGATGGGTCGAACTTTCAGTGATTTTTTCGTCTAATTCACCTAATTTTGCATTGTAAGCTTGTTTTGCTCTTTCAGTTTCTTCGGCTTTCTTAGCTTGAATTTGATCGTGAATTTCTTCTAATTTTGCAATATATTCTTTGTAAGCTTTAACTTTATCAGCCTTGTAAGTAGGAGAGTTTTGGTCAGCATCTAATTCGGCAATTTTTTGAGTTAATTCATCATTTACTTTTTTAATTTCACCTTGAGCTCATTTTTGAGTTTCTGGATATTCATCTAAAGCATTTGCTTCATTGTCAAGCTCAGTTTTTTTAGCGTCATAATCAGCTTTTGCTTTTGCTATTTCAGCTTGATCAATAGCTTTTTGTAATTCGTCATATTGTGTTTCAGCTTGCGCCACTTTTTCGCCTAATTCTGCAATCTTGTCTTTAGTGTCATCGTGAATTTTGTTTGGTAAGCCTTGTTGTAATTGAGCAATTTTATCACGTAAGGTTTGATTAATTTCTTCATAACGTTGATTATTTTTAAGGTCATTATTTTTAATGAAATCATTTGCTTCTTCACTTAATTTAGTGAATCTATCGTTTGCTTGGTCAATTACTGAATTAATTACAAAATCAGCTTGATCTTTATATGTTTGGGCACTGATTGTTTCATTATTTTGTGCAGCTGTAATAACATCATTTGCATCTGTTTTTGCTTTTTCTAATTCATCTTGTTCGCCTGCATATTTTGGATCATCTTTTAATTGATCTAATTTTTCAACGGCCTTATCATATAGATCTTTTGCTTTGTTGATTTCTAACACTTTTTCATCAATAGTTGCAGTGAAATCAATCAGGATTTTACTTTGATCATCCAATGTTTCAATTGAAACACCTTCATATGGTGTTGGAGTAGCATTAGTTTTTACTGCTTGTTCTGATTGATCAATTAAATCATTTATTTGTTTATTTAAACCTTTAAGTTGTGGGTTGTGATCTACACCTAATTCATCTTGTGCATCTTTAAGTTTTTGCACTGCTTGACGGTGTTTTTCTTGGGCAGATTTAAGGGCAATTTGTGTTTTTAATTGCTCTAAAGCATTTTTAGCATCACTGTATGCTTTTTTAACATTTGCGACGTAATTTTGGTCACGAGTATTAGTTAGGGTACCTAATGTATTTGATAAAGTTTGAGCAATTTTGTCAATTTCATCATTGTATCAATTTTTGGTTTCAGGCAATGAGTCATCAATGGTTGCTTTATTATTCAATTCAGTATCGTAAGCTTTTTTAGCCTCGTTTATTTCGTTGGCTTTTTCTATTGCTTGTTTTAGGGCATCAACTTTATTTTTATAAACAGTAGGGTTTAAAACGTCATTTTCAGGAACTGTTGAAGTTAGATTATCAGCTATAGCATCTTTGATTAGATTGTATGCTTGTGGGTTTGTTAATGAATTTTCATCATTATTTTGGTTGTATAAATTATTATTAAGTTCTTTAGTTTTTTCAATTTCACTTTCTAATTGGTCAAATGATTCTTTGGCTAAATTAGCTTTTTGTTTAAATTGTGAAAGTGATTGCTCTAATTCATTAACTTTATTAACTTTAGGGTCTGCGCCTTGGTAAGTATCGGTCTTATCAACATTGACAGCATCTGCCTCA
>NZ_JAOAOI010000024.1:0-2876 GCF_025209835.1 Mycoplasma sp. HS2188
CGTTTTTAAATTTAGATACTTTTACGATGGGTGAATGAACCAAGATTGTAAATGAAAATAGATATAAATCAATTTATTGAGAAAAATTAAAACGTGAGATGGATGCACTAATTACGACAGTGCCTGAAACATTAACTGGTATTTTGATTAATGCTACGAAGGCTCTAATTCAATTTTCTAATGATTTGAAAACTGAAGAAATTACATCGAAAAATAATGTTGATTTTGAACAAATGATTGGTAATGATAGACCATTTGCGATATTTATCAGTTTTCCAGACCATAAAAAATCATCATCATTTCTAATTCCAATTTTAATTAGTCAAATTTATAAAAGTGCGATTTCGAAGGCAAATTCTTTACCAGGTAAAAAATTGAATAGAAGTTTGTTATTTGTTATGGAAGAGTTTAACTCAATTGAAAAAATACCAAATTTAGGTGATTGAATGTCGATATCAAGGTCGAGAAAAATATTTTTCCTTTTGGTGTTGCAGGACTATACGCAATTAGATAAATATAACAGTGGTAAATCAGAACATAAATTAATTAAATCGCAGGCAAGATTAACAGTGTTTTTAGAAACTAATAATGAGGAAACGCTAAAAGCGTATGCTGAGATGTTAGGTAAGTATGAAAAAGAGAGAAAATCGACTTCATATAATGGCAAAACAAAATCAGTTTCATCATCATTAAATAAAGAATTTGTGATGGATGTTGGCGATTTGAAATACAAATCTAAGGAGTTGGCGATTGTGTTAGCTGGTGGGTATAAACCGATAGCGATTAAACCAATGTTTTTATTTGATTATATGGATAAACCGAATTATGAGCATAGAGAGATTGTTGCTGATACAAATGATGGTATTTTGTGAGATTTTGAAAAAATGACAGAAATTAATATTGATGGTGGAGGTAGCGTTGAAAAAATATATGATGAAGATTTAAATAAGCTGATAGAACAGAGAAAAAATTTAAATATTTTGTGCTCGAATGCAAATAGTGAAGAAAACTAAAATTAAGGGGGTCAAAATGACACAATATAATGAATATAAATTTATTAAAAGTTTAGGAGAAGATAAAGCTAAGAAAATTCTTGGTTTGTTAGATACCTGAATGGATTATGCAAAAGATGAAGTTAAGCAAGAACTTTATCATGGTTCAAAAGTTAATAAAGATGCTGATGTACTTTATTGAAAAGCAATTCAAAAATTAGTTGATATTAAAAATGGTTTTTGAGAATTTTATAAAAAATATAATGAAGATCAAAAATATGCCGATTCATTAAATGTTGCTGAGTTAGGTGAAGTTGAGCAATTATATGTAGATATTGCGAGAAAGGCTGAAAACAATTAATATGCAAGATCATTTTGAAATAGTAAATGTTTATAAAGGTGATGTTCAAAAACATACATTTAACACAGGAATTAATGATGATGAGTTAGTTCGTGCTAATGCACGTGAATTAGTTAAATTTTTTAGATATAGTGATTTAAGTCCTGTTGGTATTACTACTTATCCTGATAATCCAATGCGAATAACATATACTTTTTATTGCGATAAAGACGAAATTATTGGCGATATTAAAATTAAAGAATTTAATTATTACTCAATTGATATTAACAAAAAGAATGAAAAAAGAATAAATAACGACTATGTTAGAAGAAATTTTGTTTCGATTTTTAAAGATGAACTAATTGACCTTGAAGTTGATAAATTTAGAAAAAAACTTAATGAAGAGTATCCTGAAAGTCGTGAAGCAGTAATGGATTATGCAACATTTAAAAAGCAATTTAAAGAGGAATTTGCTAATAGATATCGTTTTTCGCCAGGTGAAGAATCTTGGGAAGAAATCAAAGCAGATCCAGATAAGACTATTGCTTTTAACGACTTAATTTATACGGTATTGCCTAGTATTTATTGAGCAAGAGCACCTTTTAGAATTTTTACATGGGGTGAAGTGACAGATTATATGCGAGATAGACATATACCAGGAAACTTTAATTTATCCGAAATACCAGAAAAGGTAATTTGATTATTTAGTCAATTTGCAGGACCAGCGACGGTAGCAAAATATTTTTTAGATGATTATCCAAAAGATGAAAAAGAATTTGAAAAATGATGAGTTGATGAAGGTAATGGAATTAAAACCGAAAAAGAGGTTCAAAGAAAATTAAGAGAGTATTTAGAATTTAATTTCAATCATAAATTTTATGGTCAAGCTATAAAGAGAGTTGATGGTGAAAATGGTGGAACAGTATTTACTTTTAACGAAACTTTATATGAGATGTTAGCAGAATATAATCATTTATTTAGTTCGGTTGCAAAAACAATGGAAGTTGAACAAAGTCAGGTAGATAGTTTTATGAGTGAGGTCAGTGCATATTTTGCAGATAGAATTACTGATGCCTACAATTTAATTTTTAAGGATTCGTATCATAAACTGCCAACATTTTATAGAACATATGGCAATAAGGCAGAAGTGTTTTATAAAGGCATTGAAGAAGAGAAAGATGATAAAGTTGAGCAGCAACAAAGTAAAAAAGAAGATATGGAATTAAAAAAACCTGATGAAGACAAACAAGATAAATCATCAATTGATTTACTGATTGAAAAATCGAGTGCAGAATTAGATGAGTATTTTAATAGTGAAGAGAAAATGAAAGAATATTTAGATTTTATATCTGGTTTTGCTAATAAATATAGTTTCAAAAATATGAACTTGATTAAATCACAAATGGAAGGTGCAGCAATTGTTAAATCATTTACTGAGTGAAAAAAAGAAGGTGTATCGATTAAAGCTGGCCAGAAAGGTTTGAAAATATTAGCACCTAATGAAATGATTATGCTGGAAGAAATTGACGAGCAGGGAAATATTA
>NZ_JAOAOI010000025.1:0-2698 GCF_025209835.1 Mycoplasma sp. HS2188
TATTTCTAGATTCAATATCCAGCCAAATAAAGTTTTGAATATAGAATTATTAGCACCTTCAAAAAATGAACAATCTAAAGTAGGTAAATTTATAGAAAAAATAGATAATGTTGTATCACTTCTTCAGTGTAAGCCAAAAACCTGTTAATCTGCTGATTTTATGAATAAATTTGTTGAAAAAACTGCCGAAAATTTTGAAACTACGCAAAAAACAACAAACGCTTGAGAACAAAAAAATTCAAAAGAAGTTATAGAAATATATTCAATAAAAAATAAGGATAATAAATCATTAAGGAGTTTTTCCGTAACTAATAAACATGGTTTTGTTTTACAAAAAGAGTTTTTTTCTAACGGTGGGATCGCTGTTAATGGTCAAAAAAAGAATTCAAAAATAATCATGAAAAATTCCTTCGCATTTAATCCATCGAGAATAAATGTTGGTTCCATAGCACTATTCAGATTTGACGAAAATGGCTTAATAAGCAATATATACGAAACATTCAAAACAAAAAATGATGTTTCAGAAAATTTTATGAATCTGTATTTTTCAACGACATATTTTAAACACGTTATTCAATCTAATAGTAGCATCGGGGTTAGAAGCAAATTTACCTTTAAAGATGATAAATGTATATATTTCGCTATCCCATTAATTGAAGAGCAAAACAAAATATTTTTGCTGATAAATACTATAAATTCGTCAATATCACTTCTTCAGTGTAAGCCAAAAACCTGTTAATCTGCTGATTTTATGAATAAATTTGTTGAAAAAACTGCCGAAAATTTTGAAACTACGCAAAAAACAACGAACGCTTGAGAACTAAAAAAGGTAGATGATGTGTTGTTTCTTGAGAATAAAAAAGGATTTGATAAATTACAAATATTAACTGCAACGAATGATAATGGAATGCAAAAATGATTATCTGGAGTTAATTATTTAAAAAATGAAAGCATAAAAAAATTCAATTTAGTTAATAGATTTGACTTTGTGTTACATCTTTCATCGTATTTTGCAGGTCTTGCATTTTCTGAACTAAATGGACTAACTAGCCCTGCATATAGTGTTTTACGGTTAAAAGATATGAATGAATATAATCCATATTTTCTTAAAATTATATTTAAGTCAAAAGATTTTATTCAAAAGCTTAAACCTATAACATTTGGGTTGAGGATGGGTAAAAGCATAAAAGTTGAAGACTTAGTCAAAATAATTATTGTCAAGCCAAAAGTTGATGAACAGACAAAAATATGCAAATTGATAAACAACGTAGATTATGTCATATCACTTCTTCAGTGTAATTTTGTAAACTATCAAAATTAAATAAAAAACGTATATCAAACAGATATACGTACAGAATTTAAACAAACATCTTCTCAAGAAGTGTATTTTTTATATTTTCTAGCTTTTCTAACTTACGCTGAAGAAGTGATACAACCATATTTAATGAATTTATTAATATAGAAATCTTATTGGTTTCTTCACTTAACGGCGGAATGCTTATTTTAATTTCTGCCATAACATTGTTCATTAATTTTGGTATTCCAGCGCTTGCAACATGTTTATAAGCGACATTATTTAATGCATGTGCGACGGCATTATTTGTATAGTCTATTTTGCCTAACAAAACACCAGAAACATTAGTTGAATAGAATTTTCCAGGTCTAAACGCAACTTTTCCAGCACCAGCTCCATCTGTAGTTCAAGTTATAGCTGTATCAAATAAGTACTCTGTATGATATCCCAAAAGCCCATTATTAACAGTCTTTGAAGAATACACAGGATAGATATATTTTGATGATTTTATAGGAGAAAGTTTTGTTGTCGATATTACTTCACCACGTGTTATTTCAAATATATCACCTACCCTTTTTTGTTCTCAAGCGTTTGTAAATCCTTTGAATCTAATAGCCGGATAAGACGATTTTGCTGATGCAAACATCTTCTCAAGAAGTGTATTTTTTATATTTTCTAGCTTTTCTAACTTACGCTGAAGAAGTGATATGACTCTTTCTATACTTGAAAATAAATGAGAAATATTCTTTTGTTCTTTGATAGAAGTCAGTGAAATTTTACTTTCAAGCAACAATGAAAAATGTCGTCTATATGTTATTGATATAGGTCTTATTTTATCTATTAGTAGCTTTATAAAATTTGTGTCTTCATTTGGAATTAATAATATTTTTAACCCCTCTCGCACTACTAAAAATGGCGTTTTTGGCAAAAAAGTGCTGAAAGAGTGATCTCCAAATAAAACAACTCTTTTATAATCGTTAAAAGTATTTTTATCTTCACTGAAAGAAAAAAGAGGATTGTCTCCTTGTTGATATACCGGTTTGCCAGTATAACTTATTTTCTTTGATGTATATTTATCAACCGGTATTGAATCTATTGTTTTATTGAGCTTTTTTAGTTCTCAAGCGTTTGTAAACCCTTTGAATCTAATAGCTGGTACAAGCTTATTTTTCATTTTCGCCACCTAACAAGTTGATTAATTCTTTGATTCCTTTGATGTCGTATTCATCACCTTCAAGCTCGTTTAACATTTGAATTAATTCATTTTCGCTTTGTTCGATTTCTTCATCAATCTGTGCCAAAGTTTGATCGTATTTTTTAGCTAATTTTTCTAATTTTGCAATTTGGCTATTAATAACGTCATTACCTTTTTCAAGAATTGATTTTGAAAGATTATCGCTTCAT
>NZ_JAOAOI010000026.1:0-2644 GCF_025209835.1 Mycoplasma sp. HS2188
TTTTTGCTAAATATTTATACTCATTCTCTAAATCGATAACATAAACATTTCTATTTTGTGCTAACTCATCAACTATCGATTTTGATTTTGATGATGATTTTCCTGTTCCACTAGTCCCAACAGTCATTCAGTTATAATTAGTTCTCTTTGCGTCTTTTTTATAAAATCTATCAACTATAATCGGCTCACCCGTAGATAGAGTTGTCCCTAAAATACTAATATTACCGTCATTATGAAACTCATTTTCGAAGCTTCAACCATATGCAGCATTAAATGATGATATTTGTACTGCTTCTTTTAAATTATTTGTGGTTATCAAACAACTTTGAGCATAAGCCTCAAACTGTCTAAATGGTAATGAAGTTAAATAAATTCTAGCTTTAACAGCTGCATGATAATTTTTACTCTCAATCATCTTTAATTCTTTTAATGAACTTGCTTTATTAATAATCATAAAATGTGAATCAAATAAATTATTACCATCAATTAATAGCTGGTCTTGTAAATATTCCATAGCTTCTAATTGTAAATTATTAGACTTTCTTTGAAATTTTGAATTAATAACAGCTGAGTTATCAATATTCTTTTTAGCCACACTATCTAATAAATGTGCTTGTGCTTCTGTTGAAATTGCACCTAAATTTCACACAATAACAGAATCATTATTCAATAACTCGCTATTTCATCCATCCTGTAATCTCAATGGCAGTTCATTAACTGTCTGAATTGAATAATATAACCCGTCTTTAATAAAGTAATTAGCTTTAAAAACGACATTGTCTGCTCTTAATAACTCATCTAAACTAATCAATTTTGTCTTTGAAGAAGAGTTATCATTTTTATGTTTTTTCGATTTTGATAATAATCATTTTTTAAATCTCAAAATTCAATCATTACTTAAAATTTCTTCTTCATCACGATAATTTCGTCTTAACCCGTTAGTTTTTAATTGTTGCTGATCTATATATTTTTTAAGTAATTCCTCATCTAATTCTTTATCGTTTAATCTAGCCAAAAATCTCACTAAATCAGCAGACTTTAATAAACGAGGTTCCAATTCCATCGAGTTCATATATTGATAAACCATATCAATATTTTTTTGTAGTTCTGATATTCTACGCTCATACAGTACAACATAATATGTATCAAGCATTATTTCTTTATCTAATGTTTCAAAGTCTAAAAACTTTTCTTCATATAAATTTGTGTAATTTTCAATCACTTCAGCACTTGCATTATTTAGCTTTAAATATTGCATTTTTTGGTCTAAATTAGTCTTTAAAGCTTCAAAGTTTTTTGAATAATCAATTAATTCCTTTTGTCTAACAAAACTAATCTGTATTTTTGTATTATCTAATATATCAATAAATTTTGCTAAAAACGACTCTCTATCGCTTTCTTCTTCACTTCAAGGAGTTTTACCTTTAAATTTTAATACGCTAAAATATTTAACTCCACCACGCAACATTTTTGTTTTAATATATCTATCTTCGAGCATTTCGGCATATGGTATTAAATTTTTCGTGCTGTTTCTCTTATTATATTTTTTGGTTTTAAAAATATAACAAATCATCCTAATCAGCAATCTATATAATCTAACATCATATTTTCTAATTTTTATTAAAAGCACACTAAATACACCGAATGTTAAAAATCAAATTAATATTTTGAAATAAGGATTCATTTTCTTAGGCAACACTGATTGCGTTAAGAAAATCGAACTAATAACACAAGCTAATAACACTACAAAATCAATTCAGTCAAAATTCTTAAACACTTTTAACTTAGTTTTCTTTATATTTTTTGGTTGTAGCATTCTCATTAACCTTTCTTAATATTTTCTTTACTTTTTACTATACTTTTTGCTCGTTTTTTGTTTGCAGCTTCTCTTGCATCAGCACTTTTTATTCGACCATCTATAAATGATGAAATCAACTTGTTATCTTTATTCAATTCACGTTCTTTAATTAGTTTTTGTTTTTCTAATTCAGCAGCTGAAACAATATTTTTCGATGCAACTCCACGTTTTGAGTTTTGTGCCATCAATCTTGATTTTTGGTCATTAATATTTAATTCTTTTCTCGAACTACGCTGTGTTCTCGCATCAATTAAACTTCCTAACGCTTCATGTCTTTGTGCTAATTCTTTATATTTCTCTGAATTAACTCCACCTTCCTGAGCAGCTAGTTTTTCCATTTCTTTCAAGGTTTGATTTTCTTGTTTAATTAATTTATTATCACTAGCTCTTAAATCAGATTTTTTATAAGCACTATTTCCTGAAGCTAGTTCTTTTCTAATCATTGCTCTTTCAGCTTTACTTTCCATCTTATCATTTGCTATAGCCATTCTTTGGTCTTCTGAACGCATATTTAAGCTTTGCATTTCTTTAGCATATCCGGCTTTTGATAATTCTCCTGATTTCAATTTATTTTTTAAATCTCTCTTAGCTTCTAATTTTTGTAATCCTGCCTTGCCACGAGTTAAACCCACACCAGCAGTTTTTATTGCTTTACCACTAGCTTTCGTTGCCTTACCAAGTGCTTTAAACGCACCACCAATACCAGCACCTAATGCCATTCCACTAGCCAATAAACCTTTAGTTTCCGACATAGTCTCTCTCACTGATGCAGATTCTCCAACAAAT
>NZ_JAOAOI010000027.1:0-2477 GCF_025209835.1 Mycoplasma sp. HS2188
GCAGCCGAAGCCACAGGAAAACTAAATCAAAAAATGATCTTGGTTGAAAATAAAATTAAGTCACTGCTGCCAAGTGATATTAAGACCGCTTTAACACAAAAAATTAATCAAATTAAAACTGATAAGACTAAACAAAATTACAATGAACTAGCAGCACTATATAAACAAGCGTTAGATAGAGCTCAGGTTGATGCAAAATTAAGTCAATTAAGAGAAAAAATAAACAAAGTAAAAGATCTTTTACCTTCAAATGATGATAAAAAAGCTCATCTTGAAACTCTATTTAATAACAATAGTTCAATGAGCACATTAGATAATGTTATGAACAAGGTTGATAGCATATTGGAGCGTGAACACACCATAGCTGTAAATCGTGCCAAAGAAGCTATTGAAAAATTACCGGCTTTAGTTCAATCATATAATAGACAAAGCAAATTAAGAGAGGTTGAATCAGAATCTATTACGACAACACAAGCATTGGAATTGGAAAAAGAAGCAAAAGCAACGAACCAAAGTATACTTACTCAATTGCAAGATGAAATAGCTAAAATGCCAGCCAACGCTCGTACTTACTTGAATAATGAAAAAAGCTTAGCAGAGCAAAACTATAATGGTAAACCGAATGCTACTGATGGAAAAACAATTGGTGACAAACTATTAGAATTACAAACATTAGCAGCAAATACGGTAAAAAAATCTAATGAATTTAATACCAAAATTAATGAAGCGTTTGCTGATAAAAACGGAAATACAATTAATGTAAGTAAGTATCGTGATGTTTTACAAAAAAGCTTCCGTAATAGTAGTAAAGCTGATACTATTAGTGAAATACAAGGATTAATTGATGGCTTACCAACCTTAAAACGAAATTTTGAAACCGTTAGAGATTATTTCCTAAATGACTTCAACAACGATAAAGATATACCTCAAAACGTTAAAAATATTTATAAAAACGCAATTCAAAACATCACTAAATCAACTAATAACCCAGCTGCAAATTCGTATTCTACCTTTGATGTAATCAATGGTTCCTTGGTAGGTGATGCTGACTCATTATTGAACCAAATGAAGTTCAATAAAACTAAAGTTGAAGCGCAAAGAAATATAAACAGCTTATCGAACAATGGTCAAAAAACCTACTTACAGCCCCAATTAGACGGAGTGCACGGAACAACCCCTGAAAACATAAAACAGCTTGAAGACATAAGAGATGAAGCAAGTGGTTTAAAAACAAAATTAGAAAGTGTTAAAACTAAAATTGATATTCTTGATTCAAGAGCGACAGGTATTAAAACCGGCTTAACCAATCAATGAAATTCAACTAATAGATTAGGAAATGACACTAATGAAGATACAGCAGCAACCGCTTATGGTTTAGATAAAAAAGTCGACGCAATTAAAACTGAGTTAGACTTGACAACTGCTGAAATTGAAAAAATAAATGACGTAGGTTATAAAGCTACTTTAGGAACAGAATTAGGCGAAGTAGGTTCAACTTTAGCAAACACTGATAAAACAATCACTGACTTACAAGCAATTAAAACTAAAGCTGAAAATTGAGAAATTGCCTATAGCTCGGCCACAGCAGCTGTAAACGAGTTGAAAGATGATTCGCCACAAAAAAACGATTTAAAACAGAGATTGAATAATAATGGTAAAACAATAAACGATCTAAAAAGAATTCTGAAAGATGCAAAAATTGACAAAGTACTTGAATCTACAGCAGAAATTACAAATTTCAACCCTAAAAGAAGAGAGTTAGAGAACCAATTAAACGCCTTAAAGGCAGATCCTGATTTAGATAATTACAAAGACGATTTAAGAAGAATTCAAGAAACAGTAGATAGCATTTACGATGTGACATACTTTATACCAACAACCCATACTCCATTTAGTGAAAGTGTCATAAGAATATTTAATTGAAAAAAAAGAGATGTTATTGGTTATCTAACAATTGATAAACTTGAAGGCGACTATTCGAAAAATAAATGATTATATATTGTTGCTAAAAATGAACATAATGTAAGAGTTATTTCTGAGCCTATTCCTTTTAACACAAAAGAATTGAATTTTACATTCCTAAGAAAAAATCTTCTTAAAGATGGCACTTATTCTCTAGAAAAAGTTGTAGTTGCCAATAGCAATAGAGAAAGTGCTCAATCAATTTTAAGTTCTAATGAGTTGATTAATACAAAATATGCTAACCAAAGTAATTTCAGAGTACAAAATAACGGAGATATTAAAGCCGAAAATGTAACCCTTCTATTTAGAAATATCCCAGGCAAACGATCAGGAGACCATCCTAATCCAATCGAATTAATCGAAGCAGCTTCAAACAATGAGTTTATTTTATCTGGTTTCAAAACTGAAGGTGTTACCATAAAAGATGGTAGTGTTTCGATCCGTCTAAAAGGTTTAGCTCAAATTGACAAAAATTGATCTTATGTTAGAACAAAACAAGCTATTAAAGAAGAAGA
>NZ_JAOAOI010000028.1:0-2385 GCF_025209835.1 Mycoplasma sp. HS2188
TCTTTTCTCTCTGTTTAACGCCTATACTCTTAGTATCTTTTGGATCTCTAATTAAAACATCATCAACTAAACGAGTTGTTTTTGCATCAAAATCTACTCACTTACCTAATTCAATTTTTAATCTTTCGTCTATTTGCAAACCTTCAAAATTAGAATTAGGTTTAAATTTAACTTTAACATTATCTGCTAATAATTTCTTTTCGCCATTTCAAATAACATAAAGATTTATTTTATCGCTAGTAGCTTGCTTATAAACTAATCGCATATTGATTTTTGCAGAGGTTATATCTTCATTTAATTTTTTTATATATTCATCAAGAAATTTTTTATTAGACTTAAACCCTGATTTAGGTTTAGTATTTAAATTACCACCACTATCAGAGCTAATCATAAATTCTGTTTTATTTTGTAAAATTTCATTTTGAATTTTGTATCAACCAGTTTTTAATTCCTCATAATTATCGTGTGCTTTTTCATACTCACCACTAATATTAATAACCAGTCTTTTTGCCTGGTCTTGTGTATTTATATCAATTAAGCGACCATTTACCCATTCTCATCTGTCATATTCTATTTCTTCAAATGAAGCATAGCTAATATATTGATAATCATCGTTTTGTAATTTTATCTCAACTCTCTTACCTTTTATTAATCCTAATTTAGCATTTTCTCACTGTCTTTTAATTTCATTTTTAACACTTACATCAAGAGAACTATTTCTCATTATCTTTTGATACATAGCTTCAAAACGATTAAAATCAATTGTTGTCGATATTTCATAACCTACATGTTTTTCTCAATTATTAATGTCTTCTAAATCTTTTAAATATTTATTAAACTCTTGATCAGATACTCTTTGACCATCCGATCTAAATTGTCAAGTTAAATTTTCGTTTAAAAATATATCATCAGCACTTATTCTTCATTCACTTTCATAAAAATCTTCTCAATAAGGTGTTTTCATAAATGCTTTGTTAGAATCCACCGAAAATGATTTACTTAATTGCTGACTCCTTACATTTTTGCCTCATTCTCTAGGCAAAGAGTAATAAGTGGTAGTGCTACTAGCATCAGTTTTAAAACTAGTAGAAACAAAACATAACGGCACAGCAAACGGAGCACTTACCAGCCCAAAATTTAAAATTTTTTTTAGTTTATTTCTCATAAATTATTTACCTAGATCAAAATACTCTGCCAAAATCTCGGGATCTGTTTCGTTATTAAACTCATAATTTTCATATATTTCTTCACGTCTTTTAACTTTTGCCACTTTCTCATTTGTTTTTAAACCTTTTTCATCATTTTCAATATTTAAAATCTGACGAATTTGCTCAAAATATTTCGGCTCAACTAACAATTCCGAACCAGGATTATCAATTATCTCTTTCGAAACATCACCACCAGCCAATGCGTTTAGTAATAAATCCAGTTTTTTATTAATAATATTATTCTCAACTCTAACTTTTAAAATTTGATTAATAATGTTTGCAGTATAAGGTGATAAAGACGCATAAAATGCTTTTCTAAACGCATAAAATAAATCAACCTTCAACGATGACATTACTTTTCTTTTATCTTTTTCATCTAAAAACGAAACTACAATATCAGATAAAGCATTCGATAAAGACTGTCCTTTACCTTCAACTGTTTTACGAAATGATTTAAATTTTAAAATATCGTTTTCATCATATAACCTAAAACTTAATTGCACCCCATTATCTTGTTTTGGAGCTTCATCTTTTGCTTTCTTTTTCGGTTTTCGACCTCGTTTTTTAGGTTTTGCTTCCTTTTCTTTGCTTGTTTTATCATCTTTATATTCTATTTGTTGTGTTAATTCTTTTTCCTGCAATTCTGCTTGTTGGTTCATTAACTCGTTTTTTAAAGCTATATTTTCATATTGTTTCAATAACAATTCTTTACTCATATCTAGTTTTTCTTTATCCATAATACTCCTATAGTTCTTGTTTTCTAAAATCGCCTTGTTTAAAGTACAATCCTTTTTCATATTCGTTATATCAAACATCAATCTTAATTTTTGAGTTTAAATTCAATGAAATCATATTATTACCAATTACTCCAGCACTTAAAAATGAAGTCATTGATTTATTTAAACCACCGGTATATTCATACATCTGCTCCACTGCTTTCAAGTCTTTTTCCTTAAGCCCAAAAATAGTAGAATACTGACAATTCTGCACTATCGACTCAGCTTTAGCAGAAACTAATAAATCTGATGGCGACTGTGTTGTTAAATCTAGACCAAATAAATATTTACGTCCTGTCTTAGTTAATTTTCAAACGAAATTTAACATTATTGGACGAGAATTATCGACATACTGATGAATCTCATCGATAAATAAGACCGTATGTTTATTAGGATTTTTA
>NZ_JAOAOI010000029.1:0-2114 GCF_025209835.1 Mycoplasma sp. HS2188
GCTCGTGTTGATGCTGTTTATGTTCAAGATGATGATAAAACCAAGTTTGATTTAGAAAGTGAATTTAAAAAATCAGGTTTAGATTTTAAATCGTGGATGAATTTACAAACCAGAGTTAAAAAAGATAGTGCAAAATCAGGAGTTTATCGATTGTTTGAAAATCCCAAAGATATTAATGTTAATGATGAAATTGAATTATTAAATATGATTTCGCAAAAACAAATTGTTTGAGAAATGATTATTAATCCAGGACAATTTGGAGTTGATAATTTTATGTTAGATAAAAATGAGTGAGCAGATTTATTAAATGTGCATATGCGAAAACTTTTGAAGGCAAATCATTTAGATCCTGAGAATATAAGAGGTCATTGAGTTATGCATGCTAATACAGATTTTCCTCATGTGCATTTAAGTTTTTGAGAAATAAATCCTAATACACAGACTAAAAAAGAGGGATTGGTTTTTAAACAAAAAGGTTGATTTAGTAAAAAATCGGTACAAAATTTTAATAATGTTTTATCTTCGGAGGTTATTTATCAAAAAGAATATCGCAAGTTAAATGAAACCAAAGCTAAAACCTGAGATATTAGAAAGCATATAAAAGCGATTACGACGCTGGATGATGTGCGAAATGAAGAAATTTATGATGATGTATTTAAAGTGCGCGATTATATGCTTAATCGCAAAAATAAAACATATGTTAAAGCTGATGAAGATATTAAAGAAGCAATTTGAAATATTTTTGATTATGTGCAAAGTAATAATGACGATATTAAAATGCAATATCAAAATTACATGTCAGAGTTAGAAAAATTAAAGGGCGAAAAGTTAGCATCGCTATTTAACGAAAAATTAAAAAACAATTTTATTGATAAAGAAAAAGATGAGTTTGAAAAACAAATCGGTAATTTGATTATTAAGTTATGTTTGAATGAAGATGAGATGAGCGAAAGGGCAGATCGATTTAAGGGTTTAAATAGTGTTCAAAAAATATTTATTCAAAAATCAGCAAGACGCAAAAGTGAAACTAAACGAAACCTGAATTTAAAATGAATAATTGATGGTTGAAATTGAGAAGCAAACGGAGTGCATTTTAGACATAAATTGGAGGCTTTACGAAGTTATCGCAAAAATGTTAAGGCAAGGTATTAAATATGAAGCACAAAAAATTCTTTGATTCTAAGTTTTTTAGATTTTTAAAATATTTTTTTAGTTTAGTTATTGTGCCTTTTATTTGTTTTGTATTAGTTGGTATTGTTGGAACGGTATTAATTAGCCGTGATAAGGCAATTAAGGGGTGATTTAAGGGCGAGAGAGATGTCTGGGGTGATATAGTTAATTTCTATGTGCTCGAGAATAAATATCGGCTTTATGGTTTAGTTTTGATTTTAGTTGTTAGTTTTATATGTTTGGTTGTTTTGAATTATAAGGACTGATTAAAAAATATATCTAGATCACAAGCAAATGATAATTCACCATTTTTATATAACCAGGAAAGTGGTGAGGGTAATTTAAGAAAATTTAAAAAGGAATTTGCGAATAATAATGAATCTGGGTTTGTAATAGGTCATATTAAAAAATACGGCGATATGGTTAATCACTCTGACTCTCATATGATTTTATTAGGGATTGCTGGTTCGGGTAAAACTTGAAGAATACTTTTTCAAAATATCGTCCGTAATGCAAGTTTGTCTGATGATAAAAAAGCAAATATGGTAATAATCGATCCAAAACAAGAATTATTAGAAGCAACGGGTGGTATTTTAAAAAAACAAGGTTATGACGTGAAGCTGTTTGATTTAGATAATCCTAATAACTCCGTACGCTGAAATCCATTGAAGTTAGCTTGAGATTACTTTCATTCAAAAGAGTATAAAGAATTAAGTAATTTAGATTATTCCGAAGGTTTTGATGCACTGCGTGAAGTGGTTGAAGAATTAAAATGAGGTGATAGACAAGACGACGGGATTTGAGTAGCACAGGCGAAAAATGTCGTGATGACAATATTAAAATTTATGGTTCTTTACTCGTTAGAAAATAAAAAGTTTAGTTTAAATTACTTTACATTGTCAAATGTTGTTGCGTTTTTAAATTTAGATACTTTTACGATGGGT
>NZ_JAOAOI010000002.1:0-179753 GCF_025209835.1 Mycoplasma sp. HS2188
ATATACTCCAATTGATATCTCTTGTTAATTTCGTAATTGCTTTTTTTCATTACGTTAATAC
The DNA here is from genome assembly GCF_025209835.1 of Mycoplasma sp. HS2188. NCBI lineage: Bacteria > Bacillati > Mycoplasmatota > Mollicutes > Mycoplasmatales > Mycoplasmataceae > Mycoplasma > Mycoplasma sp. HS2188. The sequence continues at coordinate 62 of NZ_JAOAOI010000002.1, forward strand.
TTTATTAAAAATTGGAACTTTTGTTTTTTATTTACCCTAGGAACTTTTGTTTTTTATTTCATATATTTAAAATAAATAGAATACGTATAATTACTAAACTAATTTAATCTAAAATAATAATTATATATAATAATCATATGATTAAATTAGAAGTAAATTATAAAGAGAGAATAGACAAGTATATTTCCGATAATTCGGAACTTTCAAGAAATGATGTTAAACAATTAATTTTGCAAGGTGCAGTTTTATTGAATAACAACACAATACCAGTCAATAAACCTAAATACATAGTTCAACCAGGTTGAAACATTACAATTACCAAACTAATCGAAAAAGAAACTAATGTTGTTCCCACTGCTATGAGTTTAGATATCGTGTACGAAGATGACCATTTAGTGATTTTGAATAAACCAACTTCACTGGTGGTGCACCCAGCACCCGGTCATTACGACGATACATTGGTTAATGGTTTATTGCACCATTTTAAAACACTATCAAATGAAAATGGTTTATTAAGACCTGGGATTGTCCATCGAATAGATAAAGATACAAGTGGCTTATTAATTGTTGCTAAAAACAATGAAACACATATCAAATTGGTCGAAATGCTTAAAGAACACAATATTCACCGTTCGTATATTGCTATTGCTGACGGTTTGATTGAAAACAAAACCACTAAAATAAATTTACCTATCAATAGACACGCAAATGATAGAAAGAAAATGACTGTGCATAGAGACGGTAAAGATTCAATAACTACTGTTTACTTATTGAAACATTTCTATTTAGACAAGACACCAAAATCATTAGTTCGGTGCGAGTTACAAACTGGTAGAACTCATCAAATTCGTGTTCACTTAAAATATATAGGACATCCAGTGTTTGGCGATCCTGTTTATAATAAAAAAGTAGATGATTTCAATCAACGTTTGCATGCGTACAAACTTGAATTCGATCACCCGATAACAAATAAACATATTAAAGTCTACGCCCCAATTCCAAAGGAATTTGATGTTGCCGATTTTGATTTTAGTCAATTAGAAAACTAGTAAAAGGAGAAAAATGAAAAGAGATTATTTAAAAATTACCGATACAAATGAACTTTGATCTTTAGAAAAATCAAGATTTAGATTATTTATTATTGGTGCTTGTGTTTCAATAGGGTTGATTTTATTGACTATTATCACTAAGACGATAGTTGATGCAACATTGCTTTTTATTAGAGAAAACTCTCTGCAAGAAGGAAAATTAGAATTACCATCAGATGTGCTAATAGATTTGGTGTTACTATCAATCAATATCTATATTGCCATAACGTACTACAAAAGTATTTCCAAGAGCTATAAAGAAAAAACATTTGAATATTTAGATCAACGTGCAATAATGTTTTACGGAATAATGTCGTTTATTTCGATCATAAATTTAATCTTTTTATTCACTAGATCATTTAATAAAAATACAAATTTAGATCCAATTGAAATTGCATCAATTACAATTGGGGCTCTATTAATTGTGATGAATATTGCATTTTATTATGGCTTTATTAAAGAAACAAAATTTATTGGTCTTGCCTTTGCTAATGCAAAAGCTATGCAAAGTTTAAAAAATCAAATGGCAGATAACGAAGAATTATCAAATATGATGTCTCAATTATTCGGTTCAAAAATAACAACTGAAAACGATCAAAAATCTGATAAAAACACCGAAGACGAGAAAATATTACAAGAAAAACAACAAAAAGAAACAGTCAGAAATGAAAAAATAAGTCAGTTAATTTCCTTACCAAATTCCAAATTATTTGCAATTGCCGAAAAATTATATATTAGTGGCTACGAAAAAATGGACAAAGAAGAATTAGCTAACTTAATTTACGATATTCTAGAAAAAAATAAATAAATTTGTGGCTGAAATGCCGCTTTTTTATCGAGGTAAATAATGTACAACTTAGATATTGAAAAAGAATACTCAAACAAAAATAATATTTTAGGAATTGATGAAGCAGGTAGAGGCGCATGTGCTGGCCCGCTCGTTGTTGCTGGGGTAATTTTGCCTAAAGGATATACAAATAGTCTGATTAATGATTCAAAAAAATTAAGTCAAAAGCAACGTGATAAAGCTTTTGAAATTATCAAAAAGGATGCAATAAAATATTCAATTAAAATTGCTACACCAAAACAAGTAGATGAATTGAACCCTAAACAAGCAACAAGAAAGTTAATGAAGGAAATTGTGGAAGAATTAAATTTTGCCGATTTAATAATTACTGATTTTGAAAAAGTCGACATTTCTTATATTGAGCAAATCAATTTAATTAAAGGCGATTCTCAGTCTTTATCAGTAGCTGCCGCTTCAATAATTGCAAAAGTTTACCGTGACAATTACATGAACTCATTGTCAACTAAATATCCTCAATATTGTTTTGATAAGCACAAAGGATACTGTACAAAATTACACAATGAATTGATTGAAAAACACGGAATTTGTGAAGAACATAGAATAACTTATAAAAACGTTGTCAATAGTCTTTCAGTTTTTAAAAACAATAAAATCTAAAACAAATGTAAAATATATTTACAATTCAAATATTTAAAGGGAGTTAATATGAATTTTTATCAAAAAATTATGGACAGATATAGTGTTAGGGAATTTGATACAAATAACCCAATCACTGATGATGAGTATAAAAAAATAATTGACGCAGTAAATTCAGCACCTACATCATCTAATTGGCACTCATCGAGTGTTATTGTTGTCAAAGACCGTGAAATATTGACTGAGTTAAGCAAGGCAAACAAATTTACAGGAGCCTTAAAAACAGCTGATATATTATTGGTTTTTTTAGCCGATTTCAATAGAATGAATGAAGCGAAAAAGGAATTTCCTGAGTATGAATACAATAGCAATTCAACTGAATCATACACTGTCGCTGTAGGTGATGCTTTTATTCAAGCAACTATGGCACAAGATATGGCTTTGAGCCTAGGACTTGATACCTTATTTCTAGGTTTAACAAGAATGATGGTTGAACCATTAATCACAAATTTAAACATACAAGGACAGGCTTTTCCAGTTGTTTCGTTAGCCATTGGCCACAAAGCTAGTGAAGGTAAAATTAAACCTAAATTGAATAGAGTATTTGAAAATAAATACGATATTGACAGATTAAAACATGATGTCGCTGAATACAATGATCAAATTTTAGATTACTTTAAATTAATTGCTCCTGACAAAGCAGCATATTCATACACTCATGCAACCATAAAATCAGCCTCAAGTTACAAAATGAACACTGACATCATTGAAAAAATTTGAGATTTAAAATTAATAAAAAAATAAAAAAACACCTGTTTTCACAGGCGGTACATAGAAGTTACTCACTTCAATGCGGCTCATCGCTTGTTAAGTATAACAAAATAACAAATCATAAAAATTAAAAAATGGAGAAAAATGAAAAAAATTATTTACGATTATCCTTATGTTTTTAAAGATAACAACAATCCCGAAGAAAATATAATTTTTGTTCACGGTTTTAATTCAAGCCCAAACACATTTAAATTGTTTCAAAATTATTGAAAAAATTCAAATTATTATGCGATTCAATTCCCGGGAAATAGTGGAGTAAAAGCAGTAAAAAACCATAAACTTAGTGTGTATCAATTTGCTGAGTTATTGATTGATTTTATTGAGCAAAATCAATTAAAAAATGTTACTTTAATCGGACACTCAATGGGGGGCGGGACAATTTCATTAGCCTACCGTATGAGACCTGAACTATTCAAAAAAATGGTTTATGTAGCACCGATGAATAAAACATCTTTAGCAACAGCAGATGCCTATAAACAAACATATTTCCCAAAGAACTTCGATGAATTTTTGAATTTTCTTAGAGGTTTATATTTTGATATTTCAAAATTCACTAATGATGAAAAATGAATGCGTTTAACAAAAGCTACATTCAATGCAGATGACTTTAATAACCCTGATATTTTAGAATTAGGAGATTCTTTACCTGTTTTAAAATTACACAATGATATTGAGGCAGGTTTAGAGAGCATTAATGTGCCAACGCTATTAATATTGGGCGAAAAAGACGCTGTAATTGCAAGAGATCAGTGTTTGAAGTATTTCAACGAACACGTTAAAGATGTACAAACAACATTCATTCCTAAGACAGGGCATATGATGTTTGAAGAAAATTGAGATAGTTTTATTTCAATTCTAGAACCATTTTTACTAAAGAAATAAATATTTGGTAGCTTTGTTGGCTACTTTTTTTATTGCATTTTTAGAATATAAAAAAAATGCGCAAAAGCGCATTTTGATTTGTGATTAGTCTAATTCAATATTGTGAAATACTTCTTGAACATCGTCATCATCTTCAAGTTTAGCAATAAATTCCTTGATTTTTTCTGTTTTTTCTTCGTCAAATTTCACTGTTGAATTAGGGATATATGTAACTTCACATTGTAAAAATTCACTGATACCTAATTCGTTTTCAATAGCGTTTTTAACTTCACTAAACACATCTGGTGTTGTTGAAATTAGATAACTGCTATCGTCTACATCAATATCGCTTGCTCCGTGTTCCAATGATGTTAAAGTAATTGTATCTTCATCAACTAATTCTTTTGATACCTCAATAATACCTTGTAAATCAAATTGAAAAGGAACTTGACCTGTTTTACCTAGGGTTGCGTTTTGACGGTTAAAGTATGCGGTCATTGATGACTTAGTACGATTCATGTTGTCGCTCAATGTTTTAATTAAAAATGTTGCTCCACCAGTAATTGTGGCATTGAATAAAGTTTCAACAAAACTTGCACCATCTTTCGCTTCACCTTTTGCCTTTGCTAAAGCTCTTTCAATATTGGCTTTAGGCATATTTTTTGCTTTTGCTTTAGAAATTGCTAATTTTAAAGCTGGGTTTGAATCTGGATCAGCTCCGCCAGCACCAGTTGCTACTACATAAATCTCTTTAAATAGTTTTTGGAATATTTTCCCTCTTGCTGCATCTTGTGCACCTTTACGGTGTGCTATATTAGCTGAATGTGAATGTCCTGCCATATTATTTCTCCTTCTTAAAATATTGTTCTATTGTTTTGGGCTGATATGCTTTTTGTCTTTTATGATGAGTTGCTCTATGCAATCTTTCAATTTTAAATTTTATATTAGTATCTAATAAATCTAAATTATTATTTAAGTAATTATCTAAATCATTATACGAAAAACCTAATTCGTCTTCATCACTTTGTCCTTCTCATAAACCGGCAGAAGGTTTTTTATTAATAATTGAGTCCGGAACATTTAGGTGTTTGGCAAGTAATCTAACCTCATTTTTTAATAATCTAGAAATTGGAAGTATATCAACTCCCCCATCACCATGTTTGGTGAAATAACCAATAAATAATTCATCTTCATTGTCAGTACCGACAACTAGATAATTTTTTTGTTGTGCTAAAGCATACAACGTTGTCATTCTCAATCTAGGTTTGATGTTGCCTAATGACATTTTATCAGTAACATTTGTTGCTGATTTTATTTCTTCAAATGTTGATTTCAAATCAACTGAAATTAAATTTAATTCAATGTTTTTTTGTAGCTGTTCAATATCATTTAAGTCAAAACTCATTGAATCTATTGGCATGACAACGCCAATAGTATTGTCGGGAAAAGCGCGTTTTGCAAGAGCAGAAACCAATGCTGAATCTATCCCACCACTAATTCCGACAATTAAACCTTTTGCTTTGGCTTTTTTTACACGTTCACGCAATCAATTAACCAAATAATTGCTATATTGTTCAATTTTTTGTTCAATAGGTTTTGAATTTATATTACTGTTTTCTCTCAAACCAATTCTCGGCATATTAACTCCATTTTCTTATATAAGAATATTACTATATATACAATATATAGCCTAAATTTTGAATAAATTTATTCATTTAATTCGCTTGAACTGTCATTTAAAACTTGTATTCTCATTCGTGAAGCTTTTTTAAAGTTGCTATTTTCATTCTCGTTATCAAAAACAATTTCTCTCAATTTGACCATATCAGGATCGAATGATGATAGTTTTTCTCAAGCATTATCGCTCATTGTTATCATAAATTCAAGTGTTTCTTTATCAGTTGATAAATTCGGCATTTTTAAGAAAAAATCTTCATTTTTTTCTTTAAATAAATTGATATTGTCTTCAATCTCTCTTCATTTATTTTCCAACATATAATCACTAAACAAATCCGCACCATATCTAAATGAAATTGAAATATCTTGCAAATGTTCGTTATTTGTAAAGTTATCGAATTTTTCTTTCGAACTTATGTATAAAGGGTCAATAAACCACACAATATATTTGATTTTTCAATCAGGATTTCCTTGCGAGAGTGCTTTAGCTCTAATTATAGATTGTTCAATAAATTCATCAGCTTTCTTTTGCGAAAAGGTATCTCTTTTTCGTGCAAATATTAAGGTCATTTCTTTATCAGTTGAGTTACGAAAAGCAATTGAAGTCCTAAATTTAATAACTTCGCTTTTATCAATAATTTCTTCTGAATTCATATCATCTAAATTGTCTCTGTCAATAACATAGTCCAATTTAAATGAATTTTTTAGGTGCTCAATATCGTCTAAATTAGAATAGAAAATTTCCTCCGCACAATTTACAATAAATTTGTAATAATTGTTCTCTTGTGCTCTTAAAAAAGATTGTTCTAATTTAGTAACAATATTGAACGGGTGCAGATTTGAATTGAATCGATAAGGCGATTCGATTAATTTAAGCAATAATTTTGGCCCATTACCATTGTTCAATATGCTTCTTAACTTTAGTTCAAAACTAGTGTAATCCATTATTTCTCCTTTATCTAATTTTGGATATTAAATATTTCTTCAAAATTTTCTGGTTCTTGTTCAACAAAGACTTCCATTTTGTTTTTATTAAAATCAATAAACCTTGTGTTTCAAAATCTTTTTTTCGGCTTTAATAAAATATTTAAAAAATGATTAATTCCTTTAGGATCTGTGTATAGAGGCGAGTGATTTTTACCGATAATCAAATGTGCTGCGTCAATGTTCATTGCATATTCTATTAAACGTTTAGTATCAACAATGGGGTCATTTTCACCGATCATAAAAATCAATTTATTTTTGTTTAACGTATACAAATCATCTAATTTTTTTAAAAATTCAGGATTAAGTAAATTATCTTTAATTATCGGAATCCATTTTTCATTAACGTTCATAATACTGCGACCGATTGATGAAAATTTTAGACCCATGCTCAATATTTTTGTTCAAAAATCACCTGATTTTACGTTATTATTCAATAAATTTTTCATCATTGAATATGACTGAGATTTAACCATATTGGGATTGATAGGAGAAAGTAAAATTACTTTTCTAACTCGATTGTGATTTGCTAATTTTGCCCCAACATAACCAGACATTGAGTGTGCAATAATGTATATGTGTTTTGTTTTTATTCTGTTAATAACTTGATCAGCGTACTCACATCATTTATCTAAATTAATTTTAGAATTTATGTCTTCGCTTTGAATATATTTACTGCCAGGAAAATTGATTGCGACAGTGTTATACTCGTGGTCTAGTTCAATAAGTTTTTGACAAAAATCGCTGCTTGAATTTATCCCGTGCAAAAATAATATTGTAGTATCACTTTTACGATCGTCTGTGTAAATTGGAATTTGTTCATTATCAAAATCAATATAATTAAAGTTCATTATTTAATTATAGTTTAAAAAAACTAACACTGTTTAAAATATTGCTTTCATTGTAGTTGTGTTTAACTTTTTTACACTTAAAAACGTGTATTTTAGTAAAAAATAAAGTTCTAGAACGAACTTTATTAGAATTTACTATCTGGAATATATAGTTTACCATCGACTGACGAAACATTCGATACAGTAATCAATGCGTTTTTATCAACAGCTCTTATTTTTTTAATTAATCTAGGAACTTGTTTATATAAAGTTATTGAAGAAAGAACTTTAGTTTTAGATCCTGAATAACCACCTTCACCAACAGTGACTGTAAAGCTATTAATTGTTTTCTTATCGCCAATAATAGCAGATTTAATAGCACTCATGTGTGGTGAGTAAACTTTACATTGTACAATTTTAAATCTAGGGAATAATTTATTTAGAGCAAAGACAAAAACAAAGTTTGAAATTAGGGTTGAAACAAAGTTAGGTGAAAGATACATTGATGGCGATCAAGCCAGTTCTTTAAATGATTGTAAGGTTGAAATAATTCTTCCTTGTTGGTATGCACCTAAATTGTCTCAATTTTCAATTCTTTTAACAAAAGAACCTCAATCAGCAACTGTGTTAGTTGGGGCTATTTCTTTAGCAAATGAATTGATTAATAAACTTCCTGGTAAGTATGAACCAATTGCCACCGCTACTACCAATATTCCAAGATTGATGTAACCATTTATGGTACCAAAGTTTTTTTGTTTAACTACTGACATGTATTCACCGATAATTCCGGTAACACCTGCCGATCCACCGATAATTGCAATAACTGCAAAAAAGAATGCTAATAAGAAACCATAAACAACACCAAAAATCATTTGTGCTATAACATTCCCTGCATCGTTTCAATGTAAAGGAATTAGCGATCACATTTGATTTTTACCAGCTCAATAATATTTAACAATATGTTCTTTTAATTGAACAGGAATATCATTGTGCGAAAAGTTTCCGATTAAGTATAGTTTATCCGATCCGGGAATTTGCCCGACGGCAAATGAAACTAAACTTGAGACAACTAAAAATAAAATTGTCAATAGAGTGAATAGCTTTCCTGTTTTTTTTCAACCAAAAATAAATATTGGTATCGAAAGAACAATATAAAGAATTCAGAACAATGAGTGATCAATAACATTGTAAATTGCGGGACTAATATTTTTATTATTTTTCAATAACACATTGGTTATTCTGGCAGTCGCTTGCCCGAAAGCTGCTGCCCCAAAATTATAAATACCTGGGTTTTTAACTAGAAAAACACTGATAATACCGAATAAAACTGCTAAACCAGAAGTGATTAACGCAAGTTTTCACATTGGCATTGGTGCGTAAAATCTTGATAATCTCAGTACAAAGTTAGATAATTTTGTATATTTATACTTTGTATTTTTTCTTGCAACAGTTTTTTTAACACCCTGTCCAGGTTCTTGAGTAAAAATATCAAGACTTGCTGGATCTAATTGAGTTTCAGATGCAATAAAATCATCTTGATTGGCGTTTGTATTTAAACTTTCTAACCCATTATCTTTTTTATTCATAATTCTCCTTTCCTCGTATTTGTATAAAAAAAGAACTAAAAAAATTTAGTCGCGTTTTTTACAAATTATAAATTATTTTCAATAAATGTGAAATCACATTATAATATTAATATTAAATTTAATAGAGGAGGTAGCTTTGCCAGATAAAAAAGAATATGGTGCTTCGAACATTAAAGTACTTAAAGGATTAGAAGCTGTTCGTGTACGTCCAGGTATGTATATTGGTTCAACAGGTCCAAGAGGTTTACACCACTTGATTTGAGAAATTGTCGATAACTCTGTTGATGAAGCGATGGCAGGATTTGCTGATAAAGTCTCAATTACAATTACTAAAGATGGTAGCGCAATTATTGAAGACAACGGACGGGGAATACCTGTTGATATTCACCCCGAAACAGGTCTTTCAACAGTTGAAACAGTTTTAACTGTTTTACACGCCGGTGGTAAATTCGACTCAGAAACATATAAGGTTTCAGGGGGATTACACGGAGTTGGAGCTTCAGTAGTTAATGCTTTGAGTACCAGTCTAGAAGTGTGAGTTAATCGTAATTCAAAACAATATTACGCTCGCTTTGCAAATGGTGGCGAAATTGTTGAGCACTTAAAAGAAATTGGTGATATTGACTCTGAAACAACTGGAACTAAAATTAAATTTAAACCTGACTTTTCAATAATGGACAATCATCCTTTTGATAAAAATGTAATTATTGACCATGCTAAACAAATTGCATACTTAAACAAAGGTTTAAAAATTTCTGTTACTGACGAAAGAGATGGCACAGAAAAAGAATTTCATTTTGAGGGTGGTATTGTTGATTATGTTAAAGAATTGAACAAAGGCCAAAAACTTATTCACCAAGATGTAATCTATGCTGAAGGTGAATACTCATACAATAATGAACCATCAGTTGCAGTTGAAGTTGCTGTGCAATATAACGAAAAAATAACCAGTAATGTTGTTAGTTATGCAAACAACATTATCACCGTTGAAGGTGGAACACACGAAAGCGGTTTCTATGATGCTCTTGTACGGCTAATTAATAATTATGCTACCTTGAATTCATACGTTAAAAATGATGATGATAAATTCACACGTGATGATGTTAAAGAAGGAATAGTTGCGATTATTTCAATAAAACATACAGATCCTATTTTTGAAGGACAAACAAAAAGTAAATTAGGAAATAAAGACGCTCGAATTGCAGTAAATAAAGTGTTTAGTGATTCTCTAGAAAGATTCTTAAACGAAAATCCTGCTGAGGCTAAAACATTAATTCAAAAAATTATCGATGCTCGAAAATCAAGACTTGCTGGACAAGCAGCTCGTGACGCTGCTCGTCGTAAAACAGTTTTTGATACTGGGTCATTACCAGGAAAATTAGCTGATTGTTCTTCAAAAAATGCTGAAATCAGTGAGCTTTACATTGTCGAAGGGAATTCAGCCGGTGGATCGGCCAAAAACGGTCGTAACCGTGAAACACAGGCAATTCTACCATTGCGTGGTAAAGTTATTAATGTCGAAAAAAATGCACCAAGTAAAGTTTTTGGCAACGCCGAAATTTTATCGTTAATTTCTGCTCTAGGTACAGGAGTTGGTGAAGATTTTAACATCAATAAGTTGAGATATCACAAAATAGTAATCATGACCGATGCCGACGTCGATGGTTCTCACATTCGAACCTTATTATTGACCTTTTTCTACCGTTATTTCAGACCATTAATTGAATATGGCTTTATTTACATTGCTCAACCTCCTTTGTACAGATTACAACAAGGTAAAACAATTAAATACGTTTATACAGATGCTGAAAAAGAAACATTAATGGCCGAAATGAATCAATCTCAAAAAATCACCGTTCAACGTTATAAAGGGTTAGGTGAAATGGACGCTGAACAATTGTGAGATACAACAATGGACCCAGCAAACAGAAAAATGCTACAGGTTCAAATTTCTGATGCGGCACAAGCCGACTGAACATTTACAACCTTAATGGGTGACGAAGTATTTCCACGTCGTGAATTCATTGAAGCTAACGCAAAATATGTAAAAAATATCGATTTATAATCAAAAAAGAAACACCTTTAACAAAAAATGCAAAAAAGGTGTTTTTTTTAATAAAAAAATGTGTTTTTATATTAAAATTATCGTAATAAAACAAATGAAAGGAATTATTATGTTAAGAGAAGTTGATCAAACTACTTATAAAAATGAAATTCACGGCAAAGAAGAAAAAACATATTTACTAGTTTTTCACGCTTTATGATGTCCACCATGTAGAAATTTCAAACATTCTTTAGAAGAATTAGCAGAAAAAAATGGTGTTAATGTTTACCGTGTGAATGTTGATGAAAATCTAGACTTGCCAAGCGAATACGGCGTAAGAAATCTACCTACTTGATTTATTATGAACCCTGATGGTACAGTTGCTGAAAAAGTTGTAGGTTACAAACCTTACGAAGACTTATTCCAAGACCTTTCAAAATACTTATAATTAAAGCGAGCAATCGCTTTTTTTATTTAATTGAATATTTGCTTGCTATAATTTCACTATGAAAATAATCAGCGATAATCGAAAAGGTTTACACGGATATAAAATTATTGATACATATGAGGCGGGGTTAGTTCTTGAAGGCTGGGAAGTTAAATCGGCCCGTGCTGGCACTGTTCAACTAACAACCTCATATTGCTTTTTTAGAAATAATGAAATTTTTCTTTCTAATGCAACATTTAAACAGTTCATGCTTGTTAAAGGCGACGAAACACGTGAACGTAAATTATTAATGCATAAAAATGAAATAATTAGGTTAGCAAATAAAAAAGATCGCTTAGGTGCTTCAACCATTTTGCCTACTAAAATATACTTCAATTCAGCATCAAGAATTAAAGTAGAAATCGCTTTGGTTGTTGGTATGAATAAAGCTGATAAACGTGAAACTATTAAAAAACGTGATAACGATCGTTATCTACAAAAAGTATTGAAAAATTATAAATAATAAAAATAAGGCGACGCCTTATTTTTGTGTAATTATTACTGGTTTAAACACGTGAGAAAACGATTTTTGTTCAGTATTTGTTTCATTAAATTTCGCGTTTTCAACTGACTGAATAATTTTTTCGATTTGCTCACCAATTTTTCTATAATCAACAAATATTTTTGTTTTATATTTTTTTTGTGTGTCATATATTGATTGAAAACCAATATCTGTTAGTCTTAATTGTTTATCATTTGAAGAAACTAGATTTACGAATGTTTCGTGTGTTGAACACACAACATTAACATGATTGTTATCAATTAAATATTTTTGGAATTTTTGTACTTCGACAATTTTTTTGTTATCTACTAAATAACGCTCGTATTGGATATTCATTTTTTCACAGGCTTTTTTGAAACCTAAAAAACGTAAGTAACATTGTCTCTCTGATAATTTAGCGTCATCAGCATAAATTAATTTTTGCGAAGGTTCGATGTAATCGGCGAATATTTTTGTAACAGAGAAAAACGCATTTTCTACATCAATATCAACTCAATTTATTCCTTCAACTTGTTGTCCGTAAATCACAGTTGTTGTATCAAAATGTTGATGTTTTAAGAAATGGATAATTTGGTCGTTTTCAATTTTTGGTAAAAAGAAAACAATTGCGCTTGGTTTTCAAGCTAAACAATACTTAATTGTTTCGATGTACTCGTGTTGGTTCGGTGATGAATGTGTAATAAACACTTTTTTACCATTTACTTTTGCGGCTTGCTCGATACCGTTCATTATGTGTGTGTAAGCATTATCGTATCATTCGGGAACAATGATAAATATTGAACTACTACGACCTTTAATAAGTCTTGCACCATTATTTGGATAATAACCGTGTTCTTTGACTACCTTTTCTATTTTAGATTTTGTTTTTTTACTTACATAACCACCGTTATAGTATCTACTTACTGTACTAATTGAAACTTTAGCTAACTTTGATATATCTTTATATGAAAAACTTCTCATGATTAAATTATATATAATTTATTAGAATATTTGATTTTAGTTTATAATAAAAATGCTTGTAGAACAATAACATCGTAACTTGGTCAGGGCGGGAACGCAGCAGCCACATCGAAACGTGTTGTGTCTATGGGCGCTTTTTTTATTCAATTTTATTAATCATTTTTAAGAAAGATGACAAAACTTTTACCATATTTTTTGGTTTTGATATTTTTAAATAATGTTGGGATTTTGATATTATCAATATTATCAGTTTCAATGATAATTTGCCCTTCATTATTCAACAAAGAACTCTCTTTGATTAGCTCCAAAGCTTGATTGACTATCATATAATTTTTATATGGTGGATCAATGAATATAAAATCAAAGACTAAATCTGTGTTTGCTAAAAATTTCAATGAATCAGTGTTTAATACTCGTTGATTTTCAATTTTCAATGATTTTAAGTTGTCATTGATTGTTTTTATAGCCACAAAATTATTGTCAATAAAAACAACACTGTTTGCACTGTTGCTCAATGCTTCTAACCCCATAGCACCACTACCGGCAAATAAATCTAAAACATTTTTATTTTCCATATCAAAGCGTATGGAATTAAAAATCGCTTCCCGAACACTATCTTTAGTAGGACGAGTTAAATCAGTAGCAGGTTGCTTAATTTGTAATCTTCTAAATTTTCCTGAAATTATTCTTAACATATCACCTCGTTTATAAAATCTAATTTATGGTATTATAATTAAACTATGAAATACAATGTAAAATTAGTAAAATTACCCAATAAAATTTTAAGAGAAAAATCTCAAGATATTCCAATTCCCTTGACCCCTGAGGACATTCATTTAGCCGAAACAATGATTTATCACATTGATGATAGTCAAAAAGAAGGAACTAAATTTCAACCTGGAGTAGGTGTTGCCGCTGTTCAATATGGTATTTTGAAAAATATGTTCTATATAAACACTGAAGAAATAGACCCATTATTGATTTCTAACGGTGCCAGAAAAATTAAAGATGTTTTTATTAATCCAAAAATAATAGCAAAATCAGAGCACAAAATTTCATTGAATGATGGTGAAGGTTGTTTAAGTGTTGGCTCAAATATTAAAGGTCAAGACGGGTATGTTTATCGTGCAAACAGAATAGTTTTTGAGGCTTATTCATATAACGAGAAAAAAGTTGTTAAAATGGACCTAGAAGGTTATTTAGCAATTGTTGCACAACACGAATTAGACCACTTGAGTGGTAAATTATTCATTGATAGAATCAATAAGAAAAACCCTTGAAAAAAAGAAGCAAATTCGCATCTTGTAGGATAGTTAAAACGATAGTAATGCCTAAAATTAGCTAGGTATTATTTTTATTTAGTAAAATTGTAATGTTATGAATAATTTCGAATTTTTAAACAGTAAGTTTTTTGCTTTTTTCTCAAAAAGCAACGGTTCAGTAGCAACAATAATATCATTGGCTGTGATATTTGTTATTGTGGCTATAGCCGTAATAAGAGGAATATGAGGAGGTTTTTGACATTCATTAATTATGTCAATTTTGGGAATCGCCTTTGGTGTTTTAACCTTATTGATATTAACTAAGTCTGTCTCTGGTTTTACTCATAAGAAATTAATGGAATTAGACATATTCAAAGTCGATGACACATTAAAATTATTTGCTGATGATGTCAATGGCGTAGCGTTAGGTGTGCTATTCCTGATAATAGTTGCTTTATTCCATATTGTTTCGCTGATTATAACAGCAATCATTGTCGGTGCATCACGTTTAACACCGAAAAAACTAAAAAAACGTGGTAAAAAAGTTAAATTAAATAGACTTTTAGGTGCTTTAATTGCTCCTGTGTCAGTAATCCCACTTTCAATAGGGTTTGTCAATATTACTGGGGTATTTGGCAATAAAAACAAAATTGCCGAGTGAAATGACAAAATTCTTTATACGCTTTCAGGCGGACAAATTAAAGGAATATCTAGATACACTCCGCTTGTAACAACTATTGTTGAAATAAAAGAAAAAAATATTGATTTATCAAAAGCTAAAGAGGCATTAGAATTAATTCAAAGAGGATTTAATCCAGATCGTATCCATTTTGATAAGCCTACAAATAAATTAACTATTGCTTTATTTAACCAATTAACAACAACACAAGAAATCGAAAACTGAAACAATTTGTCGAAAGTTAGCCAAATAGTTTTAAATAATTTAAGCCAAACAAACGAATCATGAAATCTGTTTACTAAGATGATAAGTTCAAAATTGAATTTTGGTGCCGAAACACAAAAAAGAAACGCTTCATACATTAAACAGATCTACAATATTATCAAACTATCATTAGAAAATCCTGATGAGACTAAAGTTAAAATTGACTATTTTGACGAAAATCGCATAAAACCAATACAAAGCAATATTTCTAAAGAAAATCAAGAACAATTAGTTAATATTTTTTACAAAAAAATGATTAATTCTCAAGACAAAAATGTAGAAAATTTAGCTAAAAAATTAATAAAATCTTTATTTAATTTCAACTAGGAGAAAATATGAACATTTCAATCAAAAATGTTGCCAAAAAACTAGGTGTTACTGAAACACAAGTAACAACAGTTTTAGACTTAATTGCTGATAATGCAACGGTACCTTTTATCGCCAGATATCGTCAACAACAAACCGGCGGACTTGATGAAGAAATTATTCGTCAAATCAATGATTTATACATATACGATGTTGAATTGAATAAGAGAAAAGATGCAATTATTGAAATTTTGAAAGAAAAAGAGCTTTTAACAAAAGAAATTGAAAATAAATTGCGTGCCGCAGAAACAAAATCAGAAGTCGAAAACATCTACGAACCATTCAAGGTTGGTAAAAAAACTAAGGCTACCGAGGCAATAGCTTTAGGTTTAGAGCCATTGGCTAAAGAAATAATGACAAATACCAACCCTAACTATAACCCTTATAAAGATGCTGAAAAATACTTAAATGATAAAGTTGAAAGCGTGGAGTTTGCCTTAGAACAGGCAAAATACATAATTAGCCAAATTATTTCGCAAGACACGTCAACACGTGAATATGTCAAAAAACAGTTATTTAATTATGGGAACATTGTAACTAAAGTCAAGAAAAATGTTGAAGATGAAAACAGAAATTTCGAAAACTACTACGACTACAGCGAAAGAGTTAAATTTATTCCAAACCACAGAGTAATGGCTATAGCCCGTGGTGAGAACAAAAAAATAATCTCATATGATATTTCATACAACGAAAAGCAAATTTTATATGAATTAAACAACGTATATTTCAAAAACAAAAAAACAGGTAAATTAATCAATGAATCTATTCAAGATTCTCTTGATAGATTGATAATTCCTTCAATAATTCGTGAAATTAAAGCCGATTTATTTGCTAGAGCAGAAAAAGAGGCAGTTGAACTATTTGCCAATAGTCTAGAGGACATGCTATTATGACCAGCAGTTAAAAATAAAACTGTTTTGGCAATTGACCCAGCTTACGCACACGGATGTAAAATTGCCGTTTTAGACCCACAAGGGAATTTTCTAGAAAAATGATTAATTTTTCCAACCCCACCACGTAACGAAATTGAGCGTTCAGCTAAAATCGTAAACTCGATTATAGATAGACGCAAAGTAAACATAATCGTTATTGGTAATGGTACTGCTTCACGTGAAACAGAAGAGTTTATCGCCAACTTACTAAAACAAAGACGAAGAGACAAAGATGAAGATATTCAATACGCAGTTGTCTCTGAAGTTGGAGCTTCTGTTTATTCAGCTTCAAAAATTGCACAAGAAGAATTTCCTGATTTTAGCGTTGAAGAACGCTCGGCTATCAATATCGGCCGTAGATTCCAAGATCCGTTAAATGAATTGATTAAGATTGATCCAAAATCAATCGGTGTTGGTCAATACCAACACGATGTTAATCAAAAAGATCTTTCAACAGCCTTAAAATTTAAAATCGACAAGGTTGTGAATAAAGTTGGAGTTGATTTAAACACTGCTTCAAAAACAATACTTACATACATTTCTGGTCTAAGTGAAAAAATGGCTCAAAATATAATTGACCACAGATCGAAAATCGAAAAATTTAGCGATCGAAATGAGCTAAAAAACGTTAAAGGTATTGGACCAAAAGCTTTTGAACAAAGTGTCGGCTTTTTACGAATACACAATTCTAAAAACTTCTTCGATAGAACCTCAATTCACCCTGAATCATACAAATTAGCGGGTCAACTTGTTGACACATTAGGCATTGATTTGAATGATATTGATATTGAGTTATTGAACAATCAAAATATTGAAGAATTAGCTAAAAAATTAAATTCTAACGTCTATGATGTAAGCTTCATTATTGACTCATTAAAAAACCCTACAAAAGACATTCGAGATGAAAAAGATGGCTATATTCTAAAAAAAGATGTTTTAAATGTTGAGGATGTCGTTAAGGGTATGGTTTTAGACGGTAGTGTTCAAAGTATTACTGATTTTGGTGCGTTCGTCTATATCGGTATAAAACAAAATGTATTAATTCACATCAGTAAAATGAAGAAAAATGACAAACATTTAATCAAGCATCCTAGTGAAATATTGAAAGTTGGGCAAAATATTAAAGTTGAAATATTAGAAAACGATATTGAAAGATCTAGAATCAGCGGACGCCTAATTTATAAAGACTAAACATTGTGGTTTTTATTCAATAAAAATAATTTTAAACTCGAATGATTCAGTTCGAGTTTTTTTGATATTTTTAATAATTATCTTTAGCATTTTTGCTGAAATAAATCCAAACATAGGACATAATTTTAATTATTTTTTCCATGTTTAGTCTAAAAAGTAATATTTTAGTATTATTAATATATGAATAAATTTACAAACTTATATAACACAACTGAATATACTTTTTTAGATTCACTAATACGTATCAAAACATTAGTTGAAGAAAGCAAAAAAGCTGGTTTAAAAGCTGTTGCCTTAACCGACCATAACAATATGTTTGGACTTGGCTTATTTCTTGACACATGTGCTTTGAATAATATTAAACCAATCGTCGGGCTTGACCTTGATGTTAGCGAGTATAGATTTATATTGCTTGCTAAAAATTACACTGGTTTTCAAAAATTAAATGAGCTTGTGTTAGAAAAATCAAAAAACAATCAAATTTTGCTCTCTGATATTGATCACACTGATCTAATAATCATAGATCACCCTACTGATGGTTATTACACTAAAAATAGAGAAATGTATCAATTTGAAAATGCAAAATATTATGTCAATTCATTGGATATTAATATTGAAAATGCTATCTTTATTAAACAAAATCAGCTATTCAACAAAAATGATATTGATACATTAAATTTATTGCAAAAATTAGGTAATAACTCAATTTCTAGCACAATGTTAGACTATTTTGAAACACCTGAATTAGACCCTATAATAATTGAAAGAATTGACGAAATTATTGAAAATTGCAATTTTGTATTGCCGGAAAAAAAATTACATTTGGCTAAATACGATAATAATGATGCGAAGCAAAATGAAGCACTTTTAGTTGAGTTATTGAATAAGGGTATTGATAGAATTCGTGATGAATTGCCTAAAGACATAAATGAATGAAAACCAAGATTATCATATGAGTTTGAAACAATTAAATCATTAGGTTTTGTTGACTATTTTTTAATAATCCAAGATTTAGTTAACTGAGCAAAATCTCAAGGTATCAGTATCGGTCCTGGTAGAGGTAGTGCGGCCGGTTCCTTTATTTCTTATCTTTTAAACATTACATCAATAAACCCATTGAAATATGATTTATTATTTGAGCGTTTTTTAAATCCTCAAAGAATTTCATGACCTGATATTGATATTGATATTCAGGACGATCGTCGTATGGAAGTGTTTGAATATTTAAAAAATAAGTACGGTTTTAATAGAGTCTCATTTATCTCAACATTTCAAACTTTAGGGGCTAAGATGGCTATAAGAGATGTGGGGCGAATGTTGGAAATACCTTTAAACAAAATCAATATTATTTCCAAAACTTTATCACCTAGCGAATCTTTATCGGATGCAGTGCTTAAAAATCCAGCATTTAGAAAAGAAATTGAAGAATTTCCATTGCTACTTAAACACGCAATGAAAATTGAAGGACTGCCTAGACAACAAAGTTATCATCCTGCAGGATTAATAATTGCTCAAGAAAATATTTCAAATTATGCTCCTGTATGTTTAAGCAATGACGGGCTTTATCAACAAGTTCAACTAACAATGGATTTTGTTGAAAATTTTGGTTTGTTGAAAATTGATTTATTAGGTTTAAAAACACTGACTGAAATTCAAAATATGGAGCAATTGATTGATAAAAAATATTGATTTGAGAACTTATTAAAAACACCAGAACACAAAGAAATTATCAACGACCAAAAAGTTTTTAAAAATTTAAATGATGGATTTACTGAAGGTTTATTCCAATTAGAGTCGCCCGGAATGAAAAAAACAATTTCAAAGGTAAAATTAAACTTGTTTGAAGATTTATACGCCATTATTTCTCTATTCCGTCCTGGACCGATGGCTTATATATCAACTTATGCCAACAATAAACAAAACCCTTCGTTAATACAAAAAATTCATCCTATTTATGATGAAATTTTAAGTTCAACATACGGCATAATGGTTTATCAAGAACAAATAATGTTAATTGCACAAAAAGTTGCAAACATGAGTTTTGTTGAAGCAGACTTTTTAAGACGAGCAATCAGTAAAAAAGACGAACAAAAGATAAGACAATATAAAGACAAATTTGTTGAAGGCGCTTTGAGAAATGGTTTAAGCGAGAGTCAAGTAAATAAAATTTATTCAAATATTGAACGTTTTGCCGAATACGGATTCAATAAATCACACGCAGTTTCTTATGCGTTTTTAACAATGAAAATGGCTTTTTATAAAACATATTATCCATTAATTTTTTATTCAGCATTAATTTCAAATTCAAGAGGTTCGCAATCAAAAATTAATCAATATGCTTTAGAAATTAGAAAGCAAAACAAAATTGTCAATTCACCAAGCATATTGCATTCGTCAGCTAATACTGTTATCAAAAACGGTCAAATTTGATTACCTTTCGATATCATCAAAGGTTTTGGGGGTGAAAGTATCAATAAAATCATTCAAAACATTGATGAATATGGACCATTTAGCAATAATTTAACAGAAACAATATTGAGATTACGCCTTGCCGGTCTAACCGACAATGCAATTGATATTTTAGTTCGCGCCAATGTTTTTAGAGAATACGGCAATATGAATTCTATTCTTAAACAACTGAGCACAATTTTAGATGAATTTAGAAGCATACCTAAAGATACTGATTGAATTACTTTAAAAGATAAATTCGAAAAAATGGGTAATTTTAATTACTCAGTTGATGATGTCGAACGTGATATTGCTTTTGAAATCAAAAATGAAGAAGAATTATTAGGGATGTCTTATAATGCTTTTGACACCTCGCGTTTTGAAAAAGAGGGTGGTGTTAAATTGAACTCTATTCCAATGAATTATTCAGAATGAGTTGTTGTAAAAGTTGAACAAATTAAAAAATTAAACGCTAAACCTTATTTTATTATTGAATTAAGCGATAGCACAACTAAACAAGTTTTCTTCTTGAACAACTCAAAATGAGACGAATGGTCTAATGTCAAAAAAAATGATCTAATAAGAGCAAAAATAACAAACAATAATTCAAAACTAAAACTACTAACATTTAAAGGAATTTAATATGAATAACAAAAAAGATAAATTTTTACTTATTGACGGCAACTTTTTGCTCTTTCAATCATTTTATGCGTCTTATTCAAGATACGGTTCGTCTATGCAAGACTCGCAAGGACGTAGCACAAATGGTGTCCACGTCTTTTTTATGACTTTACACAAAATTTTAAATTACATTCAACCACAATACCTGTTTATCGCTTTTGATGCACATGGTAAAACAAAAAGACATCTTCTATACGAAGATTACAAAGCAGGTCGTTCAAAAGCACCCGAAAGCATTCATGAGCAATTTGATTATGTAAAACAAATTTTAACTGGTTTTAACATTAAATGATTTGAACAAGTTGGCGATGAAGCGGATGATTTAATTGCAACATTAAGCCAAATTGAAAATGTGGAAAAATATATTTTTTCCAAAGATCAAGACTTATTACAATTAGTCAACGAATCCACAAGTGTTATATACAAAAGTAGCGATAATGAATTTGATTTATACACAACATCAAATTTCGAACAAATACACAAAATTAAACCTTACCAGATTCCAGATTTAAAAGGACTAGCAGGAGATAGTTCAGATAATATCAAAGGTGTTGCGGGAATAGGAAAAATTGGTGCTATTAAACTAATTAATAAATATGGTTCAATCGAAAATATTTATCAAAATATTCACGAAATTAAAGGGGCAACAAAATCAAAACTTGAACTAGGTGTTAATGATGCAAAATTTGCAAAATCATTGACAATATTAAACAAAAATGTTGAAATGAATACCGATTTGCCTTTTTACTCAGTAACAACCATAAATGTTGATGAAGGAATCAATGTTTTAGAATCGTTTGATTTGAATTATGTAATCACAAAATGAAAAGAATTTATGTAACAGCGTATTATTTTGACGCTGTTTTTTTGTTATATATTTTCATATTTTTTTCACAAATAGCCCTCCTATAACCACATATAGTGGCGAAATATGAGGTTTTAATATAAAATAAAAATGTAAAAAATACATTAGGAGTGAAATGAATAAGAAAAAAATTGGCTTTTTAACAATTGCCGCAACAACATTGACAGCTTTCCCAGTTATTGCTGCTTCATGTACCAAAAATACTGATTATTCAAAGGAAATCAGTGTAGAAGTTAGGGGAGGACTAACTAAACCTGCTTCAGCAGTGACTGTGGGTGACATAAACGCAACCACAACTGCTGGTGATAAAATTACAGTAAGCGTAAAAAGCGTTAAAGTCTCGAGCGAATCTAATACTACTTTATTAGTTACATTAGAAGTTAAAGACAATAAAACAGGAAAAATTTCTGAAGTTATTAAATCTATTACCGGATTCCCACAAACTCAAAACGAAAACACAGACAGTGCCCAATCTGTAAACTATGCAGAATTAATCACTGTTTCCGTACCGGATGAAATTAAATCTAAATTCCCTAAAGATGTAACAATTCCAGAAGTAAGCGTTACACTAAACAGTCAAAACGCAACTGCTGCCGTTACTACATTAGCCACAAATAAAGCTAATAAATCAATTTTGGATGTTACTATTACAATAACCGAATCAAACGGTAACACCTTGAGAATTGTTAAACAAATTGAAGGATTTAAAGAAGAATACCCAGAGCAAATTCAAAGCGCTTATGCTGAACTTCCAAACAATATCAACATTGTTAAAAATATTGCTAGTTCAAAATATTTTGCCACTGCTCAAGATGGAGCAAAAGTTTATTGAGATTATAAACAAGCTGCATTTTATGACAAACCATTCGTGAATGGTAGTGACGAAAACAATACAAGAGTAAAACTGTTTGAGGTTAATCAAGACTTCAGATTAGGTTTCGGAGTTAACACAGTATCTCCTAGAGAAGAAGGAAAAGAAGATAGCGAATTAAATAACAGTGCTGTTTTAGTAAAAAATGATGCTGGTTACTCATTGAAATTTAGACTATCGCAATACAAAAACAATAAAACACCGAGTGTATTTTATGATGATGTAGTTACATCGCAAAATCAAGAATTCACATTTTTAACCTTGGACCAACTTAATGAAAAATCTAGTGGTGTTACTTTAAGTTATCCTAATGCCGCAGATGTTAAAGAAGTGAATGCTGTTGCTGGAAACATAACGAACAATTTAGATGATGAAAATCTAAAAATTTCAATCAAAGAATTTAACCCACTAAACGGACAAGGTAAAGTTGCTGTAACTTTTACAGTTACTACACAAGTTGGAGATGAAGTTCTTGAAACAGAAATTAAAAACCAAGAATTAACCGGCTTTAAAATCGACGATTTTGACGCACAATTTGCTAATCTAACCGCAGAATATCCAAATATGGGTGAAACTCTTGCTTCACAAGCGGTTGCAAATTCATTTACATTTAAAAACGGGGATCAAGATTTCAATTTCCCTGAAGGAGTTACAAAAACTGTAACTATAAAAGAAAATTCTGTAAATGACTATAAAGGACTTTTAACAATAACATTAAATGTTTCTAAAGACGATAACACATTTACCAACGATTATAGTTTTACAGGATTCAAACATAAAGAATTTAATTTCCAAAATTATATTAATGATGAATCGCATCGTCCAGTTCTAAACCCAGAAATCGAAGCAAATAAAGCAGAAACTAATGCAGCTACTCTGCTACCTTCAAACTTTACACTTCCTGAATATGATGCGCAAGCAGTTAGCGCAGAAATAGTCGGTGTTAGTGTCAAAGGAGATAACAACACCGTGGCTGTTGTTAGTGTAAATTGAACAAATATCCTTGTTGAAAATTCAGATCCTGTATTAAAAACCTATGAATTTGATGGATTTAAAGCAGTTGAAAGCAAAGAATATCGTACTCCTGAACTATATGCATTAGCATGAAACAACAAATTATTTAAATATGTTGCAAACGAAGAAAACAACAATAGAATAATTAATCATTACGAAAAAAGCAAGAAAAAAGACGAAAATGGTAGAAAAGTTGCATTTATCACCATCAAAAATAACGCTGTTACTTTAAACAAAAAAGATCCAGCCTTTACATCTGCCTTATCTTATGACGAAAGCGTTGAGGTGCTTACACACGGAGGGAATAATAACGTTTCCTGACCACATAAAAAAGGATCAAACAAAGGTATTGCAATTGTTAACGATGGAACCAAATACTACATTGAGTACGTTTTAGTTTTAGCGAACGGTGAAGATGATACCGAAGTATTTAAACTTGAATTATTCGATACAGCAACAACAAACGCAGAGAACTAATTATCAAAAATAGATCAAACTTATAAGTTTTTTCTATTTTTTTATATAAAAATTTTTTTCAAATATTTTTGCAAAAAAACGAAAATGCTGATTTTGGCTAAAAAATTAGCAAAATAATGCATTATCTGCTAAAAAAACGAAAAACGCGTATAATAAATAAAATTTTGACCGATTTTGCGTTTTTTGTATAATTAAGACATATAAATAATAATATTAGATTAATAATAAAATTAAATTCAAGAAAAGAGGCTAAAATGAAAATTGAATTAGGAATTTCTACTTTTGGTGAAACAACACCATTAGAAAAAACAGGAAAAACTATTCCACACGATGAAAGAATTAGACAAATGGTTGCTGAAATTGAACTAGCTGATAAAGTTGGTCTTGATGTTTATGCAATTGGCGAACACCATAGAGATGATTTCGCAGTATCAGCTCCTGAAATTGTGATGGCTGCTGGTGCGGTTAACACAAAAAACATTAAATTATCAAGTGCTGTTACAGTATTGTCATCAAATGACCCAGTTAGAGTTTATCAAAACTTCTCGACTGTTGACGCTTTATCAAATGGTAGAGCAGAAATAATGGTTGGTAGAGGATCATTTACCGAATCATTCCCACTATTTGGTTACACATTAGATAACTACGATGAATTATTCACCGAAAAATTAGACATGCTTGAAGAAATCAAAGCTAACGAAATACTTGATTGAAAAGGAAAACTAACTCAAAGTGTAGATAAAAGAGGTGTATACCCACGTCACATTAACTTACCTATTTGAGTAGCAACCGGTGGTAATGGTCAATCAACACTACAAACAGCTTATAGAGGTCTACCAATTATTTATGCAATTATTGGTGGAAATCCATTCGCATTTAAATATTTAGTAGACGCATATAAGGAAACTTTCAAAAGTGTCCACGGTGATAATTTAGAAAATATGCAAGTCGGAGCTCACTCATGAGGTTACATTGATAATACAACTGAAGAAGCTGTTAAAAAATACTACTACCCAACCAAAATTTTTGTAGATAGAATCGCAAAAGATAGATCTTCATGAAGAGAATTATCTAAAGAAGCATACGAACACATGGTTTCTGAAGAAGGGGCAATGATGGTCGGTTCACCAGAATTAGTTGCTAAAAAAATTATTAAATTAGTAGAGGGATTAGGATTAACAAGATTCTTAATTCACCTACCAGTTGGTTCATTGCCACATGAAGATGTTTTAAATTCAATCAAACTTTTTGGTGAAAAAGTTGCACCAATCGTTAGAGAATACTTCAAAAACAAATAATATAATACAGCTCACGCTGTATTTTTTATTGCTTATTTATAAGGCTATTCGTGAAAATGCCCGAAAAAAAGGTATAATAAAATTATGACTAAAAATAAATTAAAGTTTGTTTTCTCATCTTTAAGTATCACAACAACACCCTTAATTGTTATTTCATGCAAAAATAATCAGGATATAAATAATTTATCAATAAAATTAAAGACAAATATTGATAAAATTCACTTCAACGAAATCAAATCAAATAGTTTTGAACTACTTAACAACAACAAAAACATTGAAATAATGTTGATAGATAAAGAAACATTAAGTAACGGCGACATTCGTGTTCTATATCAACTAAAGGATCACCAAAATGTTTGAAATATCAAGGAATTGGTTATTCCTGCTGATAAAATTATTAAAATCAACGAAGACCAACCAAAAGATAGTGTTGTAAGTGATAACGATCAAAACAAAGATGATAACAATCAACAATCAAACCCAAGCGAAAATACCGAAACCAACAGCACTGAAGTGCATGACACTGATAAATCAGACGCAAACGCATCTGAAGAAACCACTGCTACCGAAAGTAATGTTACTGACAATAAAGAAGAAAAACATGAACAGCCCGATACCAACGATAACGATAATATAAATAACGGTGATTCAAAAAACTTCATAAGAATAGCTTCTTGAAATGTTTTAAATTTCGGTTCAAGATCAGTAAAGTATAAACCAAAAGGTCAAGCAATAGCTTCAATTATTTATACACAAGATTATGATGTTGTTGGTGTGACTGAATTAGACAGTGAAGAGGCTATTAAACAAGTGGTCAATCTTCTAAATGAAATAGATACAAAACATTCAGTCAATAATGATTGAAAATACATTATTTCTGATGAATACCCAATAGCCGAAGGTCACAAAAATCAAGCAGATAAACATGCTGGATTTATCTATAAAAATACAGTAGTTTCGCCTGCTTTATTGCAAAATAATCAGTATAAAGCACTCTATAATAATTCAAATTTTGAAAATAAATTCGGCGGCTCATTAAATGGTTATTCAAGACCACCTTTTACAGTTAAATTCAATGTAAATTTATTGAAATATAAAAATAATAATTTCACTTACCTAGTTTCGCACTTTGACGGACCAGGAGTTAATGAAGGAGAAATTGGTGTTAGCGGTGGTAATGGATCTGGCGAATTTAATGAAGCATGAAACATAAAAAATGCATTTGAATGAGCAAAAACAATAAATAATGGTGATGATGATTTAATTTTTCAAGGTGATACTAATATTGAATTGAAAAATCAAAGTCAGGCTTTTGGTTGAGTAAATGATTATAATGCTCAAATTGTCTTTGATGATGATGAAAGCAATGCAACCTCACTTAAAAAAGCATATGGTAAATATAGTCAACCATACGACAAAATTATTCATAGTTCTAACCTAAAATATACTAATCCAAAAATTTATCACTTGTATGATTTTGTAAACGATCCTTCAATTTTTCAATTTTCTAAAATTAGCTCGTTAGAAGAATGAATTGAATATTGTTCACAAATTTCAGAAAAAAAATACAAAAGTGAAATAGGTTATATTTATTCTGGTGTTTCAGATCATTCGCCAATTAGCTATGATTTAGTTTTGGATGTTAATGATCAACATTAATTAAACAAAAAATCGGCCCCAGCCGATTTTTATATTTTTATTTAACTTTAATTAAAGATGAAACTTCAATGTTTTTATTGGCAAATTTTTCTCTACCTTTTAGCGATTCAAGTTCTAATAAAAGAATAATTCTTTTGACTATTGCCCCTTGTTCCTCAAGTAAAGTAACAATTGCTTTAGTGGTGCCACCGGTCGCTAAAACATCGTCAATAATAGCCACTGTTTGACCTGGTTTGATAAAGCCTTTTTGTATTTGTAATACATTATTTCCGTATTCCAAATCATAATTTTTACTGATAACTTCACCAGGCAATTTTCCCGGTTTTCTAACCATTACGAATGGTTTTTTCAATATAGCTGCTGTTGGTGTACCGAACAAAAATCCTCTGGCATCAGGACCAACAATAATATCACAATCTTTTGCAAGTTCAGCCATCTGTGTTATTGTATAGTGCAATGCTTCACCATCACCCAATAAAGGACTAATATCTTTAAACAAAATTCCTTGTTTTGGGAAATTTGGGATATCTCTAATATATTTATCTAATTTCATTAAATCTCCAATTTATTTTTTAAATCAATTAAATTGTTACTGCAACATCTTCGAAAAATTCAACCACATCGTCTTCTTTAATGTCATTAAATTTACGAATTTTCATACCGAAGTCTTTTCCTTTTTCGACTTCTTTTACATCGTTTATGTCTCTACGTAGTGTTTCAATAACACCTTCGTGGATTAGTTTTTTGCCTCTAAAGACTTTAACTTTAGAGTTTGCTTTTACAACACCTTCATCAAGCATAGTACCCGCAATAGTTCCGACTTTTGAGTAGAAAAATGTTTTAATAACATGGCCTGAACCAATTTTTTTCTCTTCATAAACTACTGCTTTTTCGCCATCAAGTCAAGTTTGCATGTCTTCGATAACTTTGAATACAACATCATAGTAAGCAATTTTTACACCTGCTTGTTTAGCACTTTGTTTAATATTTGAGCTTGCTTTTATTCTGAATGTAATAATTAGCGCATCTGATGTTTGAGCTAATAATAAGTCCGAGTTAGAAACTTCACCCGTTTGAGCACCGATAACTCTAATTATTGCCTCATCATTGCTCATCCCATCTAATTTTGATTTTAGGGCTTCTGATGTTCCTTGAACATCAGAACGAATTATAATGTTTAAGATTTTTTTGCCATCTTCATCAGATGCTGCTTGAGCACGATTGAATAAGTCAGTTCTCTTGTCCATTTGTTGTTTTTCGATAGCAATTTTTTTAGCAAATTTTTCATCTTCGAATGAAATGAATCTTTCTCCAGCTTGTGGTGATGTGTTTAACCCAGACACAACAACCGGCATTCCTGGTGTAGCAAATTCAATTAATTTACCGTTGGTATTTTTTAGTGACTTAATACGCCCATATGTTGAACCAGCCACCATATAGTCGCCTTTGTATAAAGTACCATTGTCAATGATTAATGTAGCAACCACACCAACACCTTTGTCAGCTCTCGATTCTAGTACAAATCCTGATGGATATCTATTTTTGTTTGCTTTCAAGTCCATTAAATCAGAAAAAGTAATAATGTTGTCTAATAATTCGTCAACACCTTCACCCGTTTTGGCTGAACCATAAACAATAGGAACATCGCCGCCGTATTCTTCAACAATTACGTCATTTTCAGCTAATTCACGTTTAACTTTTTCTATATCTTTAGTTTGTTTGTCCATTTTATTAACAAACACTATCATAGGAGCATTAGCCGCTCTGGTGTGTTGGATCGCCTCTTTGGTTTGTGGCATAACTCCATCATCGGCAGCAACCACCAAAATAACAATGTCAGTTACTTGTGCTCCTCTTGAACGCATTTCAGTAAACACTTCATGTCCAGGAGTATCAATAAATGTAATTGTGCCTTTATCATTGATTACTTGATAAGCACCAACATGTTGTGTAATTCCACTTGATTCAGTTTCAACAACTTTAGACTTACGAATATAGTCCAATAAAGAAGTCTTACCATGATCAACGTGTCCCATGATGGTAATTACTGGTGGACGTTTTGTTAAAGATTTTTCATCATCAATAAATTCAACTGTGTTTAAAAAATTTGATGCATCAACACTTTGTTCTTTTTTAAAGTCAAGGTTTAATTCCAAACATAATTCAGCAATTTCTTCTTCTTCCAAAATATGATTGATTTGGTACATTTTGCCTTTCATCATAAACTTTTTGATTAAATCATTAGGGTTTACACCGACTTTATTCGCAAATTCTCCCAATGGCATTGTGCTTGTAAAAATAAACACTCCGTCTTTTACCTCGGTTTTAATGTTGTTTAATTGCGATTGAACATCTTGTTGGTTTGTTATTCTGTTTTTCTTAGACATTTCGCCTCCTCTAATTGATGTTGTATTTTTATATACGTTTCACGACTAACATTTGTCCTAAAAGTACGATTAAGTGCTTTTGTTTTTAAAACTTGTTGTCAAGTTTGTTCGTTCAATAAAAGATAAGCACCACGACCTTTCATATTTTTATCTAAATCGAGACTAATTTGATTGTTTTTTTTGTCATAATCAAATCTTATCAAATTAGCAACTTCTAAAATCTGATTAGTAATAATACACTTACGTTTAACCAAGACTATTCGTCCCAATCTTCATCATCAAATTCACTTAAATCAAAATCATCAAGACCGTATTTAGATAAATCATCGTCTGTTTTGAAGTTTTCCATAACTTCTTTAACTCTTCTGTAATCCTCAAAGTCGTCTTTAATTTGAGTTGCCTTATCATTTTCAGCAACAAAACTATTAACCGCATCATCTAATGTGAATGATTCTTCAACAGTTTTTTCAGTGTTTTGTTGATGTTGTTTGAATAATTCTTCAAATTCTAAGCCAAAGTCTGATGTATCAATGTCCTTGAATTCTTGTTCAGTAAAGCTCATAACATCATCGTCAAATGAATCAGCTGAAATGTTAATTTTAGAAACATCAAAAGCGTTTGCACGTCTTGCTGGTCTTGTATTTTTGCGAGTTGCGGTTGAGGTTTTAACTTCAAACGCTTTTGAGTTATTAAACACAATACCTTGAGCTTTAGCATCTACATCGCTAATAATATCTAAATTACAATTTGTTAAGCTTGACGCTAGAGATACATTCACACCTCTACGACCTATTGCTGGTGTTAAAGCATCTTTTGATACAATAACTCAATATGAATTTCTCATTGCATTTTCGTTATTATTTGATTTTTCAACTACATCAATAACTCTTGCTGGTGACATAGCATTGATGATGAATTTTTTAGGATCTTCATCATATAAAATAACATCAATTTTTTCGCCAATAACTTCGTTTACGCCAGTAATTCTTTGACCATTTGGACCAATTATTGCACCAAAAACATCAAAATCACTATTAGCATTTATTCCGGGTTTAAATGCAACTTTTGTTCTTTCGCCTGGTTGTCTTACTGAATCAACAATTTCGATTAAGTCTTCATTTAATTCAGGAATACTTACTTTTAGTGCTTGCTCTACATTTTCTTTTGAATCAACTGAAACTTGTACTTGACTAAGTCTTGCTTCTTCTTCAACATTGATAATTGTTGCGTGTCCGTATTGCCCAACTTTGATGTTAGCTTTTGAACTAATTAAATTAGAAGGTAAATAGGCAGGAGTTGACATTGTGTCTTCTTCAGTAATTTGAACATTTCATGATCCATCAGAATTTTTCGCATTGTATTGAATTCTTACTCTTTCGCCAATTCTGTTTTTAAAAATCTCGTAAACACGTTGTTTTCTTAAAATTGACATACCTTGTTGAATTGATGAGTGAATTGTTCTTAATAGGTTTGGGAATTTAGTATTTTTTAATACTTTTGATAGAGATTCTAAATCTAATTCTTTAGCCACTGTATCATCGACTTCACTGTTTTCATTAATTAATTTTGCATCTGATAATGAGATATATGTGGTGAACATCAATAAACGTGTGTCGTGGTCATTATTGTTGGTAAATTCTTGCGCTTCTTCGTCAGAAATTACTGTTAAAGTTTTTACCAATGGTGTCAATGTTTTGTCTTCTTCATTTAATACATACTCAACCTCAATATCTTCATCAATTTTTGAAAGTATTTTTGTGGTTTCGGTGCTAAAAACATTGATAATATCACTTAAATTTAGTCTTTGTTTTTCTTCAAATGATTTAACGATTTCGTAAAAATCTCTAGCAATATTTGAAACTTTAATTGCTTTTGTCATTATATTCTCCTTATAAATTAAAATTTAATATATTTTTCTATAGAAGCGATGTTAGATTTTGATAATTTTATTTTTCTAATATTGCCTTTTTGGTTTCATCTCAATAAAATTTCATCATCAAAAACTTCTAATAAAATCGCTTTATATTCATTAACTTTGTTTTCATTTTTGTGTAATTTTATTAATAATTCTTCGCCGATATGTTCGTTTAATTCATCGACTGTATAATTTAAATCAACTCCTGGTGAATGTATTGAAATTGAATCAAATCGCTCAATATTTTGAGTGTCTAGTCACTCATTTATTAAACGTGATTCAGCATTAACTTTACTCATATCTGTATGTTTCAAAGTAATATCCAACACAAACATTGATTCAATATTTGTTTCTTTGGCGTCAACAATAACGTCGCCAAATTGGGCTTGTAATTTTTCCTTCCAGTTCAATATTTCTCCTTAAAAATAACAAAAAGTTGCTGTCGCAACTCAATTAATATTTGACTTGTTGAATTTATTATACACAAAATTAAACAATTTTTGCATTTTTTTAGCAATTAACCACGAAAAATAAACATATTTTGAAGTGTTTACACTTTTTTCTTGTGGGCAAAGACAGATGTGTAACCTAGTGATTTCAGCCTGCGTGTTAAATTAGACAGAGAAATGTCAATTTTGACATATTTTCTATAAAAATCACTTAGATTTAAATATTTTTTAAATTTACCTGTTTCCTCGTTTTCAGATAAAACCTTAATACTATTGTAAAATTCGCCTAATTTTATAATTTCTTCGTCCGAATACTTGTTGTGTTTTTTATTTTTGTTGCCGTGAAAAACCTTTTCCACAGAGTATCCATCGTTTTCCTTTAAACGTTTTTTGCATCTTTTTATGGTTGAAATACTCAACCCTGCTTTTTCTGCAAGTTGGCTGTTGGTTAGGTCTTTATTATTTGCAATTAATTTTAATGTTTTTGTTTTTCTTAATTCAAATTTTGACTTCATTAGTTCCTTATCTTAATTTTTATTTCTTTTGATATTAGTTAAAATTTAGATTATTTATTGAAAAATGCTTTAGGGTCTATGAACCAAATCGCTCATTTTTAAATTCATAGAAGTAAATTATTATATTATTATTTTGAGCAAAAAAATAATTTTTATTAAATTTAATTTGATATATAATAATTTTGATTTTTTCAACTATTTTAATAGTACATTATGAAAAAAGAGGAGGCTTATATGGCAAATATTAAATCAAAAGTTAAAAACATTGCAAAGTCTGAACAAAATAGACTAAGAAACAACGCAATGAAAACAAGAGTGCGTAAAGCAATTAGAGCAGCAAGAGAAGCTGTTTTAGCAAAAGACGATAAAATGAATGAATTAGTTAAAAAAGCACATTCAATTATTGCTACAGCAGTACAAAAAGGTGTTTTCCACCCAAATAAAGGTGCAAGAAAATCATCTCGTCTAGATAAATTTGTTAACGCACAAAACGCTATTGTTGAAGCATAATAAGCTTTCGTTTATAAGAGCATATCAAATGCTCTTTTTTTGTTACAAAAACGCAAAGAAAAAACAGGATCGCTCCTGTTTTTTGATTATTTAATTCTATCCTAGAATTTCTTTAATTACTGTGGCAATTCTATCTTTGTTAACAGTGAATTCATTTTCAAGTGCTGGTAAAGGAATTGTAACGTCTGCACCGTTTAAACGAACTGGCGCAGCAAGTAGGTTGTCGAATGCGTGTTCGTTTACACGTGTAATAACTTCTGCTGTAATTGAACCTGATTGAACTGATTCTGATACAACCAATACACGTCCTGTTTTTTTAACAGAGTCGATAACTGTTTTAGTATCAAGTGGTTTTAGAGTTCTTAGGTCAATAACTTCGATTGAGTAATCTTTTCCTTCTTCTCTTAATAATTGTAGAGCAGCTGTTGTTTCGTGTAGCATGTGACCGTATGTTACAACTGTTAGGTCATCACCTTCAACTTTAACGTCTGCTTTACCAATTTCTACTGTATAGTGTCCAGCAGGAATTTCTTGTTTGAAAGCACGATAGTCGTGTTTGTGTTCTAAGAATACAACTGGGTCATTGTCATCGATAGCTGAAAGTAATAAACCTTTTGTATCGTATGGTGTAGCTGGCATAACTACTTTTAGACCTGGGATGTGTGTGAACAATGCTTCGATTGCTTCTGAGTGGTGTTCTAGAGCTTTAACCCCTCCACCAACTGGCATTCTTAGTACCAATGGTACATTGAATTTACCACGTGATCTATTTCTCATACGAGCTGCACTAGGGAATAATTGTCCCAAACCGTAAAATATAAAACCTGAGAATTGAATTTCGGCAACTGGTCTTAATCCAGCCATAGCTGAACCAATAGCAGTACCTACGATAGCTGATTCAGAAATTGGGGCATCAAATACTCTATTTACACCGAATTTTTTTTGCAAACCTTGTGTTGCACGGAACACACCACCTTCAAAACCTGCGTCTTCACCATAAACAATAACAGATTTATCTCTTTCCATCGCAATTTCTAATGCGTTTGTGATGGCACCAATGTTATTTAATTTAATTGTTTCCATAATATATCTCCTTAGTAAATGTGAATCCTATTTTACAAATCTTCTGTTTGCTTCTCTTTGTTCGATTAGTTCTTCAGGTAATGTTTCATAGGTGTATTTGTAAATGTCGTCAAATCCTTCTTTTGTAAGAGTTTCTGTAGATTTGTCGTATGATGCTTTAGCATCTTCTGTAGCAGCATTAAAGAATGCTTCTTTTTCAGCTTCAGTAACGATACCATTTTCCATCAAGTATTTTTCAATACGGTGGAATGGTTCTCATTTTTCGTGTTCAATTTCTTCTTCTCTTGTACGGTAAACACGTGGGTCATCTGAAGTGGTGTGTTGACCTTGACGTCATGTAACCATTTCAACTAGAACTGGTCCATTTCCTTCACGTGCTCATTCAGCAGCTTCTTTTAATACTTCGTAAGCAGCTAATAAGTCGTTTCCGTCTACACGTAGACCTGGAATGTCGTATGATAGAGCTCTTTGTGAAATAGTTTTAACTTTGTAGCTGTTGTGTTCTGGAACTGAAATAGCTCATCTGTTGTTTGCAACAACAACAACAACTGGTAAGTTGAACAATGAAGCTCAGTTTAATCCTTCGTGGAATTCACCTTCGTTTGTTCCACCGTTACCAATAATTGTGAAAGCAACTTGTTTTTCGCCTTTTTCTTTAAGAGCTTTAGCAACTCCGGCAGCTTGTGAAATTTGTGAAGCAATAACAACTTGCAATGGAACTGTGTTTGATTTGAATTTGTTACCTAATTCAGAACCTCTTCAGTATAGGTAGATTGATTCCATTGTTTCACCACGAGCTAGTAATGTACCTAGAACACGGTAGTGAGGAATGAATCAGTCTTCTTCTTTCATAGCAAAACCTAAAGCTGTTAAGTGAGCTTCTTCACCTAAAGCAGGTGCAAATGTACCTAAACGCCCTGTTTTTTGTAGTGTTAATGCGTATGTATCTCATGCACGAGATTTCAACATGTTGTTGTACATGTCTTTCAATAACTCATTAGATGCTGAAGGTTTAAATGATTTATCAATTAAATTTCCATCCACGTCTAAAAAACGAATCATTGATTCTGGGTCGTTCATAACTTTGCGACCATCGATAAATTTGAATTTCATATGCGTTTCCTTTCATAGAATAAAATTGTATATTTTTTATACGTAATAATTATACAAAGGGAAAACCGAAAGCGTAAAAATATTTTTTTATTAAAATCTTCATAAAAGCCCAAAAATACGCTAAAAAAAGCAAAAATCAATCATTTTTAACGTAAATAATAAATATGGTAATGTTTTTTTATATTATTATTTTCATAAATATGAAATTTTTTCTACATTAGCTATAAATAAACCTATTTTTGGAGTTATAAAATCGGAATTTTTTTAGTTTAGTTATTTGGCTAAGAGGGCTGTAAAGTTCCACTAAAAACGATATTAGTATAATAATAAACATTTATTTGTATTTGCTATAATATTTTTATGAAATACGCAATAATTGTAGACTCGTCTTGCACTTTGACTAAAACGCAAGCAAACGAATTAAACTGAGAATTTCTCCCACTTCATATTAATATAAATGGTAAAGAGTATAGAGATGGCATTGACATCAATTCAAACAACCTTTTTGAAATTTATGGCAAAAATGAAGAAGGCCGAACTTCTGCCGTTAATTTAGGTGAAGCTGAAGAGCTTTTAGATAAATTAACAAAAGAATACGAGAAAGTATTAATTTATCCTATTTCTAAAAATTTGTCTGGTACTTGTTCATCATTGACAATTTTGGCTCGTAATTACGAAAATGTTAGAGTGGTTCAATCTGTACAAGTTTTACAAATGATATTACTTGATTTAGTTTGGTTCGAACACCAAATGAGTATAGACCCAACAAAATTTGATGGGTATGTTGACTCAATGGAAAACGGTTGATACAGACATTCAATCACTTTGATCCCTAAATATAATAATTATTTAGTTAAAGGTGGTAGACTTCATCCAACAGCAGCTGCTGTTGCTAAGCTTTTCAAAATAATTCCAATGATTTGTTGAGAAGAAGGTTCATTAAAAAAAGAGGGCGTAGGTAGAACATTTAATAAAACTATTCTCAAAGCTATTGAGAAAAAAAGAGAAATTTTTCCTATCAATGAGGGCAAAGAATTATTCACTCTCGCTTTACACTCATTTTCACCACAGCAAGAACTTGAAGAATTTGTCAATAATATTGAAAATCACTTGGGAGTCAAACCTTGTGTTGATTTAATTGCTCCTGTTGTTGCTATGCACACAGGACCCGAAGCCTTAGCTGTTCTTGCTTTTGAATTGGACAAAAAAATTATTGAACTCTACAAAGAAAAAATTATTGAATTAAAAAACCGTTAGCACGGTTTTTTGTTTATTTACCATTTTTTTATACTTTTATTTTCTTTAAAAAAGCAAAAAAGGTATAAAAAAATGGCAGGAGTGACAGGACTCGAACCCATAACACACGGGGTTGAAGCCCGTTGTTCTACCATTGAACTACACTCCTACGTAATTGCTTAAGTATTATAACAAAAAATAATAATATATAGATAAATTTCAATAATATTCGTTTTTTGCTTTTGTAATATAATTTCCACATGATAAATAAACTTAATAATAACACTATTGGACAAAAAATTAAATTAGTAAGTAAATCAAATTTAATTTACCAAATGATTTCGCTATCTATTTATTTAGCATATTTTATTGCTTCAGGATTTAGTGTATTTTTAGCCTATTTACCTTTTGGTCCGACTTGACTAACATTTTTACCTTTAATCGTTGGGATTGCTACATTCCATTTAGGTTTTTTTGGTGCACTAGTTTCAGGTTTAGGATTTGGTATTTCATCATTTATTGCGTCATTATTATTAGGATTATTTTGATTTCAAAATGTTGATATTTCGATATTATCAAGAATTTTAGTCGGTCTAACTACCTTCCTTTTTTACTTTTTATTAAATCTACGGAAAAAGCCAAA
Organism: Mycoplasma sp. HS2188; assembly: GCF_025209835.1. Classification (NCBI taxonomy): domain Bacteria; kingdom Bacillati; phylum Mycoplasmatota; class Mollicutes; order Mycoplasmatales; family Mycoplasmataceae; genus Mycoplasma; species Mycoplasma sp. HS2188. Next base: position 37,214 of record NZ_JAOAOI010000002.1, read on the forward strand.
ACTTTGAAAATTTGTGCTGTTGGTGTTGATCGCTACAGAGGCAAATAGTGTTTTTGTTTTCGGTTCATTGTACTTTCACTCAAAATTTATTGGTGAATTGGTTGGGCTGCCAGATTTTAAAACAATATTAGCTCTTAACACAATTAATTTAATAGCCGAACCAATTTTTAACGTTATTATGGCTTCTCTTGTTTTCTTTCCGATATTGGCCATTAGAAAAAAATATGAACAAAGAAAAAACACTACTTGATAGTGTTTTTTTGCCCTTAATTTTAAAAAATTCAATAAATATAAAGGAGAAATAAATGAAAACAACTAAAGTTTATATTGATTTACACATTCATTCTCAAGATTCTAATAATACAGGAAGTACAATTTCCAAACACTCAGATGTTGAAATGTTACAGAAATTAATCAATAATAGGGTTCGTGTGGCATGCTTTGCCGATCATGACAATTTATTTGTTGAGAGTTATAATAGAAGAGTGGAGATAATAAAAGAAAAAGGATATGAATTAACTCTTTTACCAGGCTGTGAAATAAATTTATTAAATGGCGAAAAATCAGCACAAGCTATTCTAGTTTTTAGACCTGATCAAGACTTAAACGAGATCAAAAAAATCGTTAATAAAAACAAAATTAGCTATTGCAATATTTTCAATAAATTTGCCGACTACGATTTTATGATATTTCCACACACTGGAAAAGCAAAGGACATCATTAATCCCCTCGAACTAGAAGGATGCTATATCTCCGGTTTTGATAGTTCAAATCCCAAGAGTTCAAATTTAAAAAAAGCAATGAAATTGTACCCAGATGTTCCGGATGTTTATTTTAGTGATGTACACAACTGAAAAAAATACCCCTTCGATAACAACAACCATCGAACAGCTATTTCGTGAAAAAATGAATTAAATGATTCAAGAGAAATATATTCATACATCAAAAATGTTTTAAAAGACAAGACAAATGTTTTTAAATATTCTAAATAAGGAGGAAAAATGAAAAAATTATATTCAATTACTTTCAGTAATAAAGACGGCGACAAAGAAAAAACAATCAATTTCGGCAATGTAAATATTATTTTGGGTGAAAAAGGTTCCGGAAAAAGTACATTTTTGAGAATGATTGCCGAAACTATATTAAGAACCAAAATATTTAAAAAAGAAGATTTTGTTGAAAAAAGTTTCGGTTTAAAAATTAAGGAAGCAAATATCGACAATGAAACCAAAACTTGAAACTCTTTTTTGTCAATGAACTCTACTCCTACTGGCTATGAAAAGGCTTTAAAAGCCTTAAAAGAAAAATTTGAAGTTTACATCACACAAAACGATGATAGAAAAAAAGGTTTGGATGACATTTATTCTGATGATATTAAATCAACCAAAAAAAATGGTTATTCAACCGAATTACTGAACAAAATTAAAAAAGCAGGTTTTGAGTTGCAATTTGTTAAAAATGTTAGAATGCTAAATAATTCCATACGTGACTGAAATTCATTTTTTGGACAATCGAATAATTTAAATCTAAATGTAATTTATAAAGATATTACAGACAACAACGACGGTTCTTTATTGTGAAAAACAACTGATGCCAGAATAGATGTTAAAAAACTAGAATTAAAAGATGCAATAAGCTCTTTGCGTTCAACAGTTAGCAAATTGAGCGACCCAAAACTTTTAAGCACATCTATTGGTGAAAATAACTCATTTTTAAGTTCTTTGTTTGAAAAAGACAATGAAGAATTGCAACAAATTAATGAAGAAATATATAAATCAATTCAACGCAAAATTAATATTTATCAAAATGCAATTGAGAAAATTGAAAAATTAAACCAAACATTTATAAAGTTCAACGATGCGTACACGCAAGCTTCCAATTCGATTAGAGAAACGATGGAAGAAAATGAAAAAAATCAATCCGATTATGACAGATTGACAAGATTTTTCAAAGATATGCCATCTTATTTAAAAAACATTAAAAAGAGCTTTGATTTAGTAAATGGTCATAAAAATGAAGAAGTTGTGGATTTTGCAATCGAACCTGTTATTAATAAAGAATATAGTTCAATCACTTACTCAATTCCGCCTTTCGCTTTAAACGAAAGCGAAAAGGGTAAAATAATTAAAATTATTTCAACTTCAACCAGCAACACAGTTCCTAAAAATTTAATATCTTTAATCAAAAAACCCGATGATTTCTCTGCTGATACCAGCCAAAACGCAATGGAAAAAGTTTTTGAAGAATGGGTCAAAACGCACCATAAAGTAAATGTTGATAATCAAATTTATGAAACTTTGTCTAATGGACAAAAAACATTATTCGGAATCAAAAATACAATAAATAACAGTAATCCATACAAGGAAACAAGTAATTTTCTACTACTAGATCAAATCGAAGACGACTTAGATAGTTGAACTATTATTGAAGAAATAATACCTTTATTGGAAAAACTGATTAGCGAAGATAAACAAATTTTTATTGTAACCCATAATGCGAATATTGGTACTCTTTTGGAAAATTCTACATCTATCACAGTTGATTTACGTGAGAGTGATTTTGAGAACAAATTTAAAATTAACGCAATTTACGACAAATTAAATACCGCCGAAACACGTTATTTAGAAGGTGGAATGTCTGCATTAGAAAAAAGAGTTCAAATAAATAAATCAAAATTGAAGGAGTTTAGCAATGAATAGTAATAGTTATATTGAAATTTCATACGGAAAACATGATATTGAAGGTGACCGTGTTGTTGTTTCATACACACGTGCAAAAAAAGGGGATAATTTAATAATACCTTTGAATAACACTGAAGGCGGTAATTGAAATACCGATAGTATTAGAGACTTTTTAACAATAATTGTTCAAGAAGAAAACATAGTTGATGGTGAAAAAAGTGTTTTAAGATTGAGAAAAGATGAGACGATCCAAAAAATGCTTGAAAATAAACAAAATCGTACAGCAGCCTTTATCGTTAATTTATTCGAAATTTTTGTTAACTCATTTAATGAGGATTAATATCAATAATAAAACTAACACCCCAAAGGTGTTAGTTTGTTTTTATTTGTCTTGTAATTCAAATAATTGTTCTAAATCAAACGAAAATGATTCGCTTCCTCTAATCTTAAATAAAACATTAGGATTAACAAAACCATTTCTTTTTTCTTGATTGCTAATTGGGTTTGAAATTCAAATCAATTGTCCGTCTTCCTCGTAATTATTCGGGTTATTTTTTTCTCGCTCTACGCCGTCATTTTTCACAACTTTTTTACCTGTTATTGGGTCAACAACATAGGCTTTTTGACCTGAAGTAGAAACTGTGGCAGTAACCCCATCAACACGAATACTTCTGAACGGATCTGGTTTAGGAATTAATTTTGATGGGTTTGAATTAGTTTTTTTGTAATATTTAACAAAATCTCAATCATTGACACGTTTTTCTCTAGTTCGTGTAACTTTTGTATAAAATCCATTGTTATCAAAATTTTTATCGCTGTTATTATATACAGTGATGTGTACGTGTGGCATTCAACCACCATTGGTATCAGGAGTTCCTAAAAAACCAATAATTTGACCTTTTCGAACTTTAATTGGATTGATAACATCAATCTCTTTATTTGTTTCTGTGTTTACAGCAATACTAAAGCTTTTGTTTCCTGTTGTATACTGAGATTGATGAATATTCAAATTGCTGTTATTCATTGTTGAGTTTGCGTCTAAATGAATAAAACCTATATACATTCATTCATCAAGTTCGTCAGTATTTGATACATTGAATTGTTTTTCAAATTCTGCCGGTGCTAAATTTAGCTCTGATTTTTTAACACGCATCATTAGAGTTGTCCCTGAAGCATCGGCATCATTTTTTTCTGCTGAATTTTGTTCTCTACTAAAAATTCCTATAATTTCGCCATCATAAGGTGCTGTTATTGGTGTGTATGCCGGTGCTAGATAATCTTCACCGATATGTAAAAATGTTGGTACTGTGATTTTTGCACCATAAACTGCTCTAGTTGAATCGTAACCACCCGATAGCAATCTTGTACCATAGATATTGTAAATTGAATCATTTACTTTTGACACGTCTTCACGTGTCAATGTATCAATTATGAAATTATATGCATTGACATTTTCTTCAACAAATTGATCTTGGAATGGGTTCGAATATTTCCCAGTACCGACTTTTTTGTTCAAAATTACCTTAGAATCTCCATACGATACTTCTAATTCTAAAATACCGTTTCTTAAATCGATTGGTTTATAAGAAACTATCTTATAGTCAACCCTGTTGATTAGCGATTTTAAAGCAAAACTATTTTTGTTTAATTTTGTAAAATCAGCATCATAGATGTTGTTGTTTTTTATTGAAAACAACACATTTTTATTCAATTTTTGTTGCAATAAAACTTGTTTTCAGTCATCATCTAATTGAATCTCTTTGTATATGTTGAAGCCAACATTTTCTTTACTTTCTTTAGTAGGCTGTCCAGTTTTTTTATCTGTTACAACTTTTCCGTTAGCAACTCTAATTGAAATTGTAATTTTGTCTAATTCAGGATTTTTTGTTAAATCTATTCCATTAACAAATATATTTATATCTTGATTAGCAAAACCGTTTTTTAATTCTTCAAGATTAAAACCGCTAATGTTGAATATACTATTCAATTGAGTTGTTGAAAGTTTATCAATATCATATTTGTTTAGTAATTCAATAAAGCCATCTTTTTGACTGTTATTGAAAGATATTTCAATAGTTTCTGGTGTTATTTTTTGTTTTAATGATTTGTTTAATTGATTAATTTCTTGATATTTTTTTTGATCACTAGAACTTAATTTTATGTCTGGTAATCTAAATTCTAATCTGTGTTCTGTAAATAAATTTTTATCGTTGTCTGCAATGTTTGCTGGTGAAATTATTTTTATCGGTAATATGACATTATTGATATTTGACGGATCTAATTCAATATTATGATAATCAAATTTTCATTTCAGTTGATTAACCTGATCAGCATTCATTTGTAAATCGTTAATTAAAATATTTTTGAAAGTTTCAAAATCAAAATCAAAATGTTTGTTTACATAATTATTTTGAATAAAATCTCTAAATTCAATTTTAGAACTCTGTGCTCCAGGAGTTTTAAACTTGAATAAATCAACTACCCTATCATTGTATTTAAAATAACTTTGGATTGGCTCAATATGAAATGTAGTATCTAATTGAGTTTCATTATTTTTTATACTAGGGGTTGAATTTGTTTTGTTTTGTGAATTTTGTTTACCTTTATTTTCAGTGTCGCTTTTGTTGTCAACACAAGCTACCACAGCAAAGGGTAATGATAATGTCGGTATTAACAAAAGTTCCGTAATTTTTTTAATTTTCATTTTACTCCTTTAAAAGTTTAGGCCTGCACCTGAATTTTTTGTTATTCAAACTATCAACAAACCAAACACAATAGGAATTAAACCCGAAAGGACTGTAACTATTGAACTACTTCATAAACCTTGATATAAGTGTTGCAATTGAATTTTCATTTTTGTCTTTTTGAAACTAACACGAATAATATCAACTAACGAAAGGACTAAGTTCATAATCGTGAAAAAGATGTGAAAAGCATAATATCCAAAGTGTGAAGAAATGTATATTGTAAATCCTACAACTGCAATTGTAATTAAGGTTTTATCTCAATGTGTTGCCCCATAACTTGTCTGATTTATGTAATTCAATAGTGGAATGCACGCAGTAAATAACGAAATAAATATTGCCTCTTTAATTGCAAAATACCCAGGATGCTTGTTGGCTTTATTTCCGATGTTAAATATATTTATTAAATTTGTGTTCTTGATATTTTCGTTATCTTTGAAAAAGAATTTAAGTAGGTAAAAAATAGGAATAAATAATATAAAACCTGAAAGACCACCTAACATTTCCCCTAATATTAGGTAACCAACACCATCAAATATCGGCGAAAAGGTTTTTCGCGAAACATCAATACCTTGCAATATTGATTGTAATAGCACCACAATAGGATTTGCCAGTGCAAATGTTCTACGGCTCGATAGAAAGAAACTTCAAGATCATGGAATAACAAACATTAAAAGTGTTGCAAATGTAAATCCGAATGTCATGTACAACTTGTTATTTTGTTTTTTATTTATATTAGCTAAAAAAATTCATAAAGATACAAAGAATATCAATGTGAAAACCGCAATAAACTCATACATGAATCCTGTTGTGTTTCATTTTGTAGATAATAGTTGTTTTGGCGTCATTTTTATCTCCTTTTATTTTTTTGTGCTACTTTATTATATAAATACAGTCAATATTAATTCTGTTTCGAAACACAAAATCCTTATTAACATTTTTTTCTCAATAATTTTGCTAATAAAACAAAATAACTTTTTTACTAATTAAATTTAAAATCAATACAAAAAGTAAAAAAATATGATATATGAAAACATTTCCAAAAACCAGCATTAAAATGTGTATTTTATAGACCAAAAAATTATAAAAATATTTTCGCTTTTTGACCTGTATAACTTATTTTCTAGCTCTTGATTCGATAAAAATTTACTCAAAAATATTGCCAAAAATTAAGTGTTTTATACACAGATAAAGCAAACAATTTTCATGGCAAAACTACTCAGATATATTTTTGCTATGAAAAAAAACGACATTGTATATAATAAAAAAGCGTTTTAGTATTAATATTTAACTAAGACTTAATATATAGGAGGTTATAATGAGTTTAAGAACATACCAACCAAACAAAAGAAAACACGTTAAAACACACGGTTTTCGTGCAAGAATGGCTACTGCTGGTGGACGTAAAGTTTTAGCAGCAAGAAGAGCTAAAGGTAGATCAAGATTGACAGTATCAGACGCAAATTAATTAATCTAATCAAGGTTTAGAAATGAAAAAACAATACAGATTACAAAAAAGTTGAGAATTTGACAGTGTAATCAAAAATAAACAGCAAGTCATAAATAAATTTTTAATAGTTTATTACCAACCTGCTCAAAGTTTTAAAGTCGGCATTACAGTTCCAAAAAAATTTTGTAACGCCGTATATAGAAACTACTATAAAAGACAACTAAAGTCAATAATTCATTCTTTAAATATGTATGATTTAAATTTTCACTTCGTTGTTATCTTAAGAAAAGATTTTTTAAATCAAGACTATGATACAAAACACAAAACAACCGAAAGGTTATTTTCAAAAATAAAATATGCAAGATAGATCAAAAAATTTTGATTACTTTAAATCAAACAATGATGCAAATGGACCGAAAAGAAATAAAGATATTCGCAAAAAGGTTTGATTAATAATTAAAGTAATTCTTTATGTTTTATTATTTGCTTTAACTCTTACAGGGTGTGTGCAAACTATGGTTGTCAAAAGCTCTAATTTTACTGGAGCTGGTACCGAGTTTTACATGTCTAAAGACCGTATAGCACCTAGAGTTGCTACATTCGAAAGAGCAAATAAACCAAAAAACGATAAAGTTTTAGTCAAAGGTGAGTTTTACGAATTAAATAATTCACCAGAAATAAACTACCATTTAGCTTACAAAAATTACAAAGATGTTTTACAAGATTTAAGAAACCAAGTCGGTGAAAAAAATTACGGGCTATCAGGTGTTAAAACATCTTCTATTCAATACTTATTGCCTAATGGCGAATTTGTTGAAACCAAATACGATCAAAGCAGCATCAAAAATCCACCAATTGTTAGAGGTGAAAATGGAAACTATTTATTTACCACATCTCATCTAGTTGATGCTTCTGATTACAATTCTATTTACAACGAATGAACTGCTTTTTCAGTCTTAGATCCAGATTTCCAATTTTCTAATTTGTTTAAACAAAGCGAAGATGGATATGTTGTTAATAGAGATGCTTTAGCAATGAAACACCCAGATAATAAAGAACTTGTGTTAAAAAACGCAACATTATTTAGTGTTTTCAATAGTCAAGATGGTTATAAAACTTCAAGAGCAAAATACGCTCGTGATGTTCTAGAATTCTTGTACCGTAATACATTTTTAGTTCAAAACAATGTATATCAAAGAACATTCGGTACAGAAACATATGAAACAATTATGACCAAAATTTTAGATGGTGATATTGATAAAATTAGTTCTGAACAATTTACTGTATTAAACAATTACGATCGTGTTGTTAAAAAATACTTAAGTCAAACTAATTTAGATAAAACTATTTCTAAACTTCCGTTATTGGACAAAAATGGTGTTCAAAAATATGACAAAAAAGGAAATTTAGCCTACTCTCAATTAAGTAGTGAAGATTCAGTTTTAGGATCACCTTTTTCAGTTGATTTAAATAAAGATTTAGTTTTTTCAGCTAGTGAACCTCAAATTCCATTCTATTCATTTAAATCAACATTATCATACGGACCTTTCTTCTCTTTTGTTATCTATCCAATTGCAGCATTAACTATTGCTATTAGAACTCCAATGCCGGTGGCTGACGGATGAAGTACAATACTTGTTATTGTAATCGCTGTTATTGTTACACGTTTAATCGGTTTAGCAATTACATGAAAAGCAACTATGTCGCAGACGATGCAAGAAGAATTACGTGTTAAAAAAGCAAAAATTGACGCAAAATACGCTGAATATAAAGGCAATAAAGAAATGAGAATGAGACAACAACAAGAAGTCTCAGAATTGTACAAGAAAAACGGCATTAGTCCAATGGATTCAATTCTATCGTTAATCATCTCAATTCCTATCTTTATCGCTATGTGACGTGTTATTCAATCTGTACCGGAATTAAAATCAACTACCTGGTTAGGCTTTGATTTTGCCGCCATTTCATATAAAAGATTATTTGCTGGAGAATGATGATACATATTCTTATTATTAATCACAGCAGGTTCTCAATTAATGTCAATGTTAGTTCCTAAATTACTTAATAAACGTAATACTAAACATATGACAATCGAACAAAAACAAGCAATGAGAAAAAACGATAAGACTCAATGAATTATGATGATTGTGTTCTTGTTCATTACATTAATTTTCTCTGCTGGTGTTCAAATATATTGAGTAGCAACAAACTTGTGATCAATAGCTCAAGCAATTGTAATTCACTATTTACGTAAAACAGAGTTTTTCCGTAAAAGATACAACAAAAAGATAAGAACTTAATAATTTATAACGAGGTTATCTCGTTATTTTTTTACGCATTTTTAAAGGGTTGCAATAGTGGTAAAATTGTAATATACAGAAAGCAGGTATTATGAAAATTTATAGAATAAAAGAAACAAATCCTTATATTACTTTACCTTTAGAAAATATAATATTAAACGACCCTGATGTGACTGGGGATGTGTTGATTTTGTATCAACACGATAACGCAATAATCATTGGTAACAACCAAAACGCACATGAAGAAATTAATAGACAATATGTTATTGATAAAGACATTAAATTAGCACGTAGAAAATCTGGTGGCGGAGCCGTTTACCACGATATGGGAAATATCAACTTTAGCTTCATAACCGATTACAACAAACAAAGCGGCTATGAAAGATTTCTAGCTCCTATTATCGGCTTTTTACGTTCATTGGGCTTAGACGCAGAATTCCACGGTAGAAACGATATACACGTAAATGGAGCAAAAATCAGTGGAAATGCCCAATATTTGAGTAAAAATAGAATTGTTAGCCACGGAACAATTTTATACAATGTTGATTTAACCAAACTTTCTAACGCCTTAAACCCAGCTCGTATTAAATACGAGTCAAAAGGTATTCAGTCAGTTAGAGCTCGTGTAACAAACGTTTATGATGAACTAAAAGAAAAAATGGACGTTGAAGAATTTATTACAAGACTTATTCAATACTTTGTTGAAAATTACGATGTTGAAGTTGTAGAAATACCTTACAAAAAATATCAAAAACAATTGGACGAAATGTATAAAAAAGTTAGTTCAGAAGATTGAATTTTCAATAAAGCAGCAACATTTACATTTAGAAATGGTGATAAATTCAAGGGTGGAATTGTCAATGTTAAAGGAAACATTGAAAAAGGAATAATTAAAGAATTGAGATTTGAAGGTGATTTTTTAAGTAAAAAAGATGTTTCTGAAATTGAACCATTATTTGTTAATTTACCACTTAAAGAAGAATCTTTAAAAAATGTTTTTTCGAGCATCGAATTAGATGAATATTTTGGCACTGTAACACAAGAAGAATTAATAAAATTAATTTTAGGTTAAAATGATACGAAAAACAGTACAAATAAAAGAAGAAACAATTAGTTATTTAGTTGATGAAAAAATAGGCAATATAGTTGTTTTATTTTTACACGGATTTGGAGACGAAGCAATCCGTGCGTCAACTTTATTTAAAAACGAAGACAGAATGTACTCTATAATTGCTCCCGATATGCCTGGTTGTGGTCAATCAACAAATAACCACAAAAACATAACTATGGAATACTACTGTCAAATTGTAGAAGAGTTTATCAATACATCATTACCAGAAAAACGTCTATATATCGTCACCCATTCGCTAGGCACAATAACTGCGCTTTATAACGCAGTTAAAAATCCTAACATTATTCAGATTTTTGCTGTAGCTCCTCTAATGCCGCGCGATGAGGACGAAAAAATGAAACAAAAAAGAATTAAATGACTTCTTCCTACCAATGGCGAAGAATTATATGATTCGCAATTAAAATTGTTTTGTGAACACGATAATTCATACATCATTCAAGAAAATGTTAAAAACAAAATAATAAACACTGGTGTAGATTTCTACAATCATAGACACTCAACTTTTACTGAATTAGCAAACGAAATTGTAGACGGGTCATATGTCAAAGAAATTTACAGTCAATATTTCAAAAATAAACACGATTTTATGGCTTTTGTTAGCGTTAATGATGAATATTTTGATTACCCAGCTTCAAAGAAATATCTAGACCTTTATGATATCAAATCAGTTGAGATAAATGATTCGGGACACGCTATGTTCTATAAAAACACACCAAGAATACATAAATACATAAATAATTTCATTCTTAAAAAAGAAGGCTTTTATTAAAAAAACAGTCACTAAAAATTAAAACAAAAAATTAGACCGAGATCTGTAAAGATCCTGGTCTAATTTTTGTCCTAACTTAGTATTTTCTTGGACGTGTTTTTTTATTTCTTACATTAAGCGGACGTTTTTGTTTTTTACACAGCAATTTCAATGCGTGTTATAGAGTTTTTTTATTGTTTTTTCAATAAAAATATATAATGAGAGACGCTCAATCAAAATCAATAGATTTTAATCATATATCACAATAATGAAAGGAAAATATGGATTTATTAAAGCTATTTATATTAGATTCTAGCCATCCTGTTTCTGCTTGATTTGCTTTTATATTTGGAGTTTTATCAGTAATTTTAACAATATCGGTTGGAATCCCACAATTTGTTCATTTAATCAAAACCAAGAAGACTGAAGACGGGACAAAATTCTATTCATTTTGAATGTTCTTCACAGGGGTTGTAGGTTGAATGTTGATAGGTGCATGAGATCCTAGTCAAGTTAAAATGACCGCAACTATGTTTGCCAACCTTGTATCTTCATTTATTTTATCTGGAACCATATTTTTATCTTACAAGTATTCATCAAAGATAAAAAAACAAAAATTTTCTATACCAGCACTAATAATTTCGCTATCAATTTCTACACTAGCTGCTTCTTTATCGATTTGAGGATATGTTGCTAATAAACATATGCCAGTAAAATTAATGTCAGTTGTTATATTGATATTCCCAATGCTAACATCTTTCAGTTTCTTACCAGGTGCAATTAAATCGCTAGAAGAAAAAAAATTCAGCGGTATGTCAAAAGGAATGTTATTTACATTGCTTTTCATTAACATAATGTGACTTGGATACTGAATATTTTTAGGTATAAACAGAGGTGATTTTGACTCAAACATTTTAACAAGTATTGTTTGACAATCAATATCGTTATCAATTTACTCATCACAAGTATATTTAATGATTATCACCAGAAAATAATTTGAAACCACACAAGCGTGTGGTTTTTATTTTAAAAAAAACCAAACACAAAAAGTGTTTGATAAAGACATTAATTTTCTTGTTTTTTGATGTAATAAATAGTTGAAATAATCGTCACTGCCATCCCGGGATAAATTTTAGTTCCCCTACCTTGCGGGTGTTTTCCGTTAATTCTGATTCTATTTAAATTATCGCTAATAAAGTATTTAGCTTCACTTCCGGTAGATATTAAACCAACTAATTTAAGCAATTGGCCTAACGTAATAAATTCGGTATTAATATAAATATTTTTTATCATTTTATCTTCTTAAAGGAGTGATTAATTGTTTAGATAATTTATTTGAATTAGAAACAATCAATATTTTTTTAACAGTTTGGTCGATTAATATCGATAATTCGTCATCAAATACAGAAATAGCGTCTTTCAAGAAGTTGTAGTTAAGATCTAATTCTAAATCATCACCTTTGAATTTAAAGTTTTTTGTTTTAGCAACCGAAGAACCTATTTCAGCTATATTATTGGTTATTTGAAGAAAATCAGCAGTAACTTTTAATTCAATTCTATTTTGTTTGTCGCCATTTGCGATTCAAACTTTGTTTAATAAATCGTTCAATTCATTTTTGTTTATTTGAATCGTATATTTTATATTCATTTCTTTAAAAATAGGTTCTGTATCTTTAAAAGGTACTGACACAATTCTTGAAATAATTGTTGTGTTGTCGTATTTAACACCAACTTTAATGTCATTGTAAAAGAATGTTATTTTTTTCGGAGCATCTGCACCAACAATATCTTTTAAATCTTTTGCAACAACCGAAATGTCAACATCTTCATCATTTAATAAAGTTGTTTTCATTTGATAAAGAGCAAGTCTATATGAATCGGTAGCAGTGAAATTTATATGACCATTTTTATATCTCATATTGATACATCTATAAATTAAATTATTGTCTTGACTAGAAGCGTGAGTAACTGATTTAATTGCTTTTTTAAATTCGTTTGTATCAAATTCTATTTGCTTTGTGTTTAATAAATTATCAGTTATTGGGAAAGATGAAGCATCTAATGTTGAAATTTGATATCTTGAATTTCCTTCGTGTATGTCCAACAATCCATTAATAGATTTATTTATGGTTATTTGCCCCGATAGTTTTTTGATAATATTTTTAAAAATGTTTGCTTGAATTAAAAATTCGCCTGTTTGTTCAACTTTAATATTAACATCATCGACTGGAATTTTTTTAACTATACTTGTTGAATCATTTGCTGCTTTTAAGGTAATAAAATCTTCAGTTAAATTAATATAAATTCCCCTAAAACTGTAAAAAGTACTGATAGGGTCTACATATTTCGAAACTACTTCTAACGCATCATCGAAAATTTTTTTATTAATATGGAATTTCATTTTTTCTCCTTAATGATATAAATAATATATCTTGTTGATTTGTTGATAATTCACAATTATTTTACTTTTTCCCCTTGTAATAAGAGAGATTAGTAAAATGAATAAATGTTGTTATATTGTTAATAACTTAAATAAATTTGTGGATTTCATCGGAAATGTCTGACAATGCTCGTTCATATGACATATCTCCTCTTTCCTTTTGAAACTCAACTTTTTTCACTGCATTTACTACGGTCGAGTGATCTCTATTTCCGAAAATTTCACCTATTTTAATTAACGAGAATTTCAATTCATCTCTAATAATGAACATAGCAATATGACGAGCAATAACAAATTCTTTTTTTCTCGACTTACCGAGAATATCTTTTTTATGAATTTTGTAATATTTTGCAACATGTTCTATTACAGAATCTGGAGTCACATCCTTATTATTACTTATTTCCGAAAGAATTTTTTTAACAATTGCGTAAGTGTATTTCGAATTTGATTTAGTTTCTATGTCATTTTTATAATAATTTAACATATTAACAGCCCCAATTAATTTACGGATAGAATCTAAAAAGTTTCTTGCCATAAATTTTTTAGCCTCGTCTTCCCAATTTTCAGGAGAAATTTGGTTTCGTATCAAGAAGTGGTTTAATAAAATTATTAAATCATCTTGCTTCATAGGATTTATTTTAAGTTGTAATCCAGCTGTTATTCTAGTTAACAATCTTTGGTCAAACATCGTATTTAAGAGTCTTGAATCTTTATCAGAAGTAAAAATTGTTAATTTATTTGAAATTATTCGATTATCGACTATTTGATTTATAGCCGCTAAAGTACTTTTTTTGTTACCTTGTCCGTAATTTTGGAAGTCATCAAACATTAAAACATCAACTGAATAGTATTTTTGGTATCATTCTTTGATTTTTTCTTGTTTGTTGTCTTGTAAGATCATAGTTGCTTCAGTAACAAAATCGATCGGGTTTAAATAAATAACACTTATATTTTTCTTTTCTAACTCCAAACCTACAGCGTTTAGTCAATGAGTTTTACCTAACCCTGATTTTGAAGAAATAAAAACAGGTGTATATAAGAAGTTTCCGTCAGCGATTAATTTACCAATTTTTATGACTTCACGGTTAAAATCAGATTCAACATAGTTTTCGAAAGAAAATTCTTTTTTAAATTGAGAATTTGTTTTGCTCGTGAAAATTGTTTGATTTTTTATCTCAAAAACATCATTTTTATTTTCTTTTGTTTCAGAATTTAATGCCTTTTTAGTTTCTTTTTTCTGTTCGATTATGTCAAATCTAAAAGTTACTTTACGATCAAAAGTTTCACTTAAAGCTTTGATTATTTTTTCTTTATAATCTCTTCTTAAAAAGTTCAAACTATCGCCTTTTAAATCAGTAATCATAACAACTTCGTCATTTTCGATATCATAAATTTTTACTCTTGTAAAAAAGCTTTTTAAAATCATCTTATCATCGACGATGTTGTTTAAGTTTTCTGAAAAGGTTTTGTTCAAATAGTGAATTTCGTTGTTGTTTAAAGTTTTTTTTGTCATATTTATTCCTTCATGGTGATTAAATGATAAATTAATTTCTTTTAATTATCCAAAAATAGTTATTAATTTTAGTTATCAACATAAAAAATAAGGTTTTAACCACAACAAAAACACTTTAAAATAAAGAATAAAAGAAAAAAACACGTAATTTTTATCAACATAAAATGTTATGTGGATAATTTTGTGTTTATATGCATATTAAATGTGGTTTAAGAAATAAATATTAACGGAGTTATCCACATAAAAAAACTAATTACGAACACTATAAAAATATGTTGCTGTTTGGTAAATATTCTAATTTTTTCAAAAAAATTAAAAATTAATATAATGTTAAATATGAACTACGATAACAGATTTAATAAAAGCAAAAATACCGAAAATATTAAGACCGAAGAAGTGATAGGATCATTTAAAAAAGTTTTATCAGGTGGAGAGAGTGTTGATTGAAGTTATACATTAGCTTCTTTTCAATCAGATGAAGGAAAACACATCACAATTTATATTAAAAAAGAAAAAATTAAATTGATGACTCCATATAAAGTGACTTTAACAAATAATCACAGTGCAGCTTACAAAAATAACAAGATTTTGGTTTCCTTAGAAATAGCAAAACCACGAACATCTTTAGAAATTAAAAAAGTAATTTCTCGCTCTGTTCCAGGTGTCGGACCAAGAACAATTCAGAAATTAGATGAAAAATTTGGAGAAGATTGACCAGAAAAATTTCAAAATGAGCCAGAATATTTTCAAAGTAAAATCACCAGCTCAACTTTTGAATCGCTATCAAAATATTTTGATGAATTAAAAGACAAAAGTTATGCCTTTTTTGTCAAAAACGGTTTACAAAAACTTTATGATGTTTTGAAAAAGGATTTTCCTGATTTGAATTTACTAGATTATTTTGCACAAAATAATCCATACAATCTTGTTATTGATGATAATTATGTTTTTGACGAAATTGATAAGTTGTGTCATTTGCTGGAGCTTGATACGTCACAAGAAAGACTAAAAGCCTTAGTTTTCTCATCAATTGAAAAAATTATGTACAACGGAAGTACTTTGGTATCAATTAACGACATCGAAAAACAAGTAGCTAAATCAGCCGTATACAACCAAGCTGATTTATATCAAGCAATTCAATCATTGATAAATGACAATAAGCTTATCTTTGATGAGCAATTAAAATTGATTACAACATATAAAATGCGTGAAAAAGAAAAATTCATTGCTGCAACTTTAATAGCTTTAAAAAATAAATCAACAAACACAAAAAATAATTTAACCTTAAATTCTTTATCACCGTTACAACAAGAAGCTTTTGACAAAGCGGTAAGTAACAAAATTTCTATAATTTCTGGTTTTCCTGGCACTGGTAAATCGTATGTCATCAAAGCAATTATTGACTTTTTTAAAGAAAACAAAATTTATCGTAAAAAATCAGATATTGCTGTTGTAGCACCGACCGGAAGGGCTTCTATCAACATTAAAAATAAATTAAATGTTGAGGCTAAAACAATTCATAGTTTCTTTAAAATTGGTGACAATTCACTTAAAACAAATTTATCTTTTTCTTCAACCGAACTTGAACATAAATTACTGATAATAGACGAATTTTCAATGGTAAATACTGATATTTTGTATTTAGTTTTAAAAAATTCTCCTAATCTTGAAAGATTAATACTGGTCGGGGACGCTGATCAATTACCTTGCATTGGTCCAGGTAATATTCTTGCCGATCTTGTTGATTCAAATGTTTTCCCATTGACTAAACTAATTGAAATTTTTAGAACTGATAGCAAAGAAATTCCTGACCACTTTTTGAATGTAAAAAACAATCACGGTATTGAGTTGAATGAGAAAAATACATATTCATATAGCGAAAAATCAAAACCTATAGAAATATCAGAGGCTAATGAATATGATTTTCAAAAGCAATTAGTTGAAATATATCAACAAAAAGTCAACGAATTTGGTATCGACAATGTTGCTGTTTTACTGCCAATGAATAACACGCCAAATGGTATTGTGAAAATTAATAAATTATTACAAAAATGAAACAAAACAAATAATTTTAACAATGACAATGAAGTCGAATACAGAAGCTTTGGAAGCACTGAAAATCCTAAAATTTTTTATCTAAAAGACAAGGTTGTACAGGGCGAAAATGATTATGAGTTAGATGTTTACAATGGCGAAATCGGGTATATTAAATCATTTGATGGTAAAAAAATAACTGTTGACTTTTTATACAAAGAAATTGTTTATGAAAAAGAACAATTCAATAAATATATCTCGTTAGGTTATGCTGTAACCGTTCACAAATTTCAAGGTTCAGAATCTAAATCAGTAATTTTTGGGGTTTTAAACGAATTTGAGAGAATGCTGGACACAAAATTAATCTATACAGCCGTTTCACGAGCTCAAAGTAATTTAGTTTTACTTGGTGATATGCAAAAATATAACTATCGTATTCAACAACATAAAAACAATAATATTCACACATCCTTAACTGAATTTTTAAAGAAAGAAGGTGTTTAATGAAACTAATCGTAGGACTTGGAAACATAGGTAATGAGTATAAATTTACTCGCCATAATGCTGGTTTTTTGGTTATAGATAAATTAATCGAAAAAACAGGAATTAAATTAAACAAAGATAAATTCAATGGTAAATTTGGGCTTGGTGATGGTTTTATTATTGCTAAACCATCAACTTACATGAATAAGTCAGGTGATTTCATTCAAGCTATATCTAATTTCTATAAAATAGACAGCTCAGATATTATGATAATTTATGATGAAATGAATTATAAATTAGGTCAAGCGGCAATAAAAATAGGTGGCTCAGCCGGTGGACATAACGGAGTGAAAAGCGTATTACAACATTATCCATCTAATGATTTTAAAAGACTTAGAGTTGGTATAGGCAGAGACACAAATGTTGAATTAAAAGATTGAGTTTTGAGTAATTTTTCAGCAATTGAAGTTGGAATTATGGAAAAAGTATGTTCTGTTGCTGCTGACGCTGCACTATCTTTTGTGTTTAACGATATCAAGACAGTTATTGATAAATTCAATAGTGAAAACAAGTAAAAAAGTAATTGCCGTTAGTGGTGGACCTGACTCAATGTTTTTATTGAATTGGTGCATGAATGAATATGGAATAGACAATATAGTTGTTGTGAGTGTTAACTATAAAACGAGAAAAAATAGTGATTTTGAAATTGAGTTAGTTAAAAAATATTGTCAAAAAAACAATATTATTTTTGAATCAATTGTGTGTGATAAGCAGTACGCTGAAGGAAATTTTGAAAATTGAGCACGAAATCAAAGATATGACTTTTTTAAGAGTATATACATTAAATATAATTGTGATTTATTAATTTTAGGACATCACAAAGATGATTTTATTGAGACTGCACAAATGCAACTTGAAAGCAATAGGTTTCCTGATTTTTTAGGAATAAAATCAATAAATTTATTGAAAAATATGAATATTTATAGACCTTTTGTGAATAAATATTTCAAAGAAGAAATTGTTGAATTGGTTCAAAAAAACAATATTCCATTCTGTATTGATGAGTCTAATTTTGACACGAAATTTAAACGAAATTTAATAAGAGACAACAACAGATCATTGAGTAAACAAGAAAAAGAAAATATCTATCAGTCAATACTTGAAAAAAATAAACAGTTAACTTTTGAAAAAAATGAAGTCGATCGTGAATACAATGATTGAAAAAATTCATTCTATACTCAAGATTTTTTTCAATCATTAAAATATAAGAAAAGACTGATCTATAAATACATTCACACTCATTTCAATGAGGTGAAACTATCAAGTTCAAAACTAGAATCAATCATTGAATGATATTTATCTAAAAACAGAACATCTTCATACTTATTGAAAAAAGACTTAAGAATAAATAAAAAGTCAGGAAAATTACTAAACTAGCAATCCTGATTATTCTATATAATATATAAATATGTAAATAAAAGAAAGGAGACATATGAATAATACTAACGAAAACAAACCTAAAAAGAATGTAACGTGAATTGTTATTACTGCTATTATAGTTGCTTTAGCAGTTGGTTTACTTGGGTATATGTTGTTTCAAAAATTCAAACCTACACCCCAAAATATTGGTATTAATGACTGATATGCTCAATTAGCTCAGTCAATCAAAGACCCAAATCAATATGTAAATAACATTGATGTACAAACTTATGAAGGTAAAATAGTTTATTCTTTGATTAAAGCAGGAGAAGAGTTTAAATACAGCGTTAATGTTGGCCGTGATTTGGTCGATTTAACAAAGGATACGCCTAGCTCGTTTAAACAAGCTGCTGGTTTACCATTAGACAAAACCTTCACGCTTTTTGAAGCTTTAAATAAAGCAGGAAGTCATCTAGAACAATCTAATTTAGTTCTACCGGTTATTACTTCGACTAAAAAATCTACTCAAACACCTCTGCTTTACATTATTTTAGAATCAACATTACCACTAATAGTATTCATACTAATTGGTTGATTCTTAATGCGTCCATTATTTAGAGGCACAGGCGGAATGATGGGTGTTATCGGTGAAGAAAAAAACCCTGCAACAAAAATCAAAAGTGATAAAAAATTCAGTGATATTGCCGGTAATAAAGAAGCTATTGAAGAAATATCGGAAATTGTTGACTATTTAAAAAATCCTAAAAAATATGCCACAGCTGGCGCTCGTATGCCACACGGTATTCTATTAGGTGGTCCTCCCGGAACGGGTAAAACTTTATTAGCTAAAGCTACAGCCGGAGAAGCTAATGTTCCATTTTATTTCATTTCTGCATCTAATTTTGTTGAAATGTATGTTGGTTTGGGAGCTAAACGTGTAAGAAGTGTTGTTGCTGAAGCTCGTAAAAATGCACCTGCTATCATATTTATCGATGAACTTGATGCCATTGGTCGTACAAGAGGAGCCGGTTTAGGTGGTGGTCACGATGAAAGAGAGCAAACCTTAAACCAATTACTTGTTGAAATGGACGGTATGAAGGAAAATAACGGGTTGTTATTCTTCGCTGCCACAAACCGTACTGATGTTTTAGACCCAGCTTTAATTAGACCAGGTCGTTTCGACCGTCAAATTACAGTTGGTTTGCCAGATGTTAAAGAACGTGAAGAAATTCTAGAATTACACGCTAAAGGCAAAAGAATTTCACCAAATGTAAAAATGTCTAATGTTGCTAAAAGAACACCAGGTTATTCAGGTGCTCAATTAGAAAATGTTATTAATGAAGCGAGTTTATTGGCCGTTAGGTTCGATCATCAAGTTATTACTTTAGAAGATATTGATGAGGCAATCGATAGAGTAATGGCTGGACCTGCTAAAAAGAATAGAGTTATTTCTAAAGAAGAATTAACAATGGTTGCTTACCACGAGGCTGGTCATGCGGTAGTAGGAATCAAAGTTCCTGGTGGTAATAAAGTACAAAAAATAACAATAATCCCGCGTGGTCAAGCAGGTGGATATAACCTAATGACCCCTGAAGATGAAAAATATAATATGTCTCGCAATGAATTAATTTCAATGATTACATCGTTCATGGGTGGTCGTGCAGCTGAAGAAATTATTTACGGCGCCGACAACATTTCGACCGGTGCGAGTGATGATATTCAAAAAGCAACTAAAATTGCTCGTAAAATGGTTGCCGAATGAGGAATGTCTGATTTAGGTCCAATTCAATACGAAGCTGATGAAGGCTCGCCATTCTTAGGTAGAGATTATTTAAAATCTTCGACATTTTCACCTGAAATTGCTAAAGAAATTGATTTAGAAGTAAGAAAAATTGTGTTAGATGCAAAAAATAGAGCTGTCAAAGTAATAAGCAAAAACAAAGAATTACTTGAATTAATTAAAACTGCTTTATTAGAAAAAGAAACAATTGTTGCTGAAGAAATTGAATATATTGCTAAAAATATGAAATTGCCTCCAGTTCAACAAAAAGATGAACTTAACATTGAGAATCTTTCGATAGACGATGTTTTAAAAGAAGCAAACTCAACAGAAGAAATAACACAATAATTTAATTGAAAAAATTGACGAAGCCCGTCAATTTTTTTATGTTAATCAATTGTTAGTGTTGAATTATGCACTTTCAACATTATCTTGTGAATTTGCAATTATGTCTTTAAGAGCTGCTCAAAGTTTTGTGAAAGCGCCATAACCGTATTCTCTTGTTCATCCACCATACATTGCGTTACCTGGAACTTGAACATAAACTTGATTTCAATCTAGTCCGGTTAAAATAGCATCGTTTTTACCTTCTCTTGTTACTTTAACACCTTTTGCGGTTCCTTTAAAGTCGGTGAAAAGGTTTTCAACTTCTGGTTTTTTAGATCATTCGACATTGACTGAGTTTTTTTTCTCTGGTTTATAGGCATCGTCAAAGAAATCATTGAAATCATCACCGATTTTCATAACAACTTTTGTAACAACAGCACCACCAGCACCGGTTTGAGCTTCACTGAAGTTTCAGCCAGTTGTATTGTCGCTTACAGCATTCATTCTTTGGTTTTTAGATGTCGCTTTGCTATTTGCTGTTCCGTTTTTGAATTTTTCAATCGCTGTTCTTCAAGGTGTTTTATCGTATGTTATTGTGTCACCCTCGACTGAGCTGATTGGCTCTACACCTGAACATCAGAACATTCAGTCATGAACATATTCTGGTTTTACACCAGCTTTGATTAGGTTTTTCTTAATACCAGCAACAGAAGCTTCTAATTGTCTAATACCAGAGTTAAACAATACAATTCCACCGTTTTCAAAAACATGATTGATAAAGTTGATAGCACCTGCAACAGCTCTTCTGTTTCCTTTTGCATCCACGGCATCTTTTTTATCTTCGATAAATCTACCATCATTTTCTAAAACTACTGCTGTTTCAGTATATTCATTAACAAACACTGTTTCGTCAATATCCATAAACACAACAGGAATTGCTTTACCTGCATCAGGATTAGTTACAAGTCCTGTGTCTGAATTAACTTTTGTGTAGTCAAAACCATCAATGTTTTGTGTTTTTAGGTTATCGTATGCTTGTGTAGCTAATGCGTATGCTTGTAGAGAAGCTAAACGTTGCTCAGCTGAATTCATGTATCAAACTAGAGAGGCCACAATTCCAGCGCCTGAATTTAATTTAGCAATTAAGTCAGCTTTTTCGTCAACACTTAAATTTAAGCTCGAAATCAATTTAATTTGATCATTTTTCGATAACGATTCAATTTTTTGTTTTAATTCGTCAGCTGTGTTCACATTGCTTTTTTGAGTGCTTTTGCTGTTATTGCAAGCAACAGTTATTCCAGGAATTACAGTACTTATTGCTGAAAGTCTTAAAATAAATTTAAAATTTTTTTTCATAATATTCTCCTTTGAAAATTCAAAGGTATTATACTAAATATTTAATTGATGCTTTGGGCGACAAAAAATCAGAAGACATACGCTTCTGATTTTTTTGTTTGTTAAGCTCCTGTTGTTGTAGTTGTTGGTGTAGTTGGTTGAGCAGGAGTAGTGGTTGGAGTATATCTTGGTGTGTCTTCTTTGTTGTCTAATGAATTTTCAACTATGTTTTCGATTTCTTTTCATAGTTTTGTAAATGAACCGTAACCTAAACCTCTATTTCATCCACCATACATTGCATTACCTGGAACTTGTAAGTTAAATTGATTTCAGTCTAAGTCAGTAATAATAACTTCAGGAATTTTTTTATCGCCTTCAGTTGTGTAGTTTACTGTTACTTTAATTCCTTGTGCACCGTCAATGTTTGTAAATAGTTTTTTAACTTTTTCTTGTTCAGCAAATTCAACATTTTTGTCGTTACTTTTTAGGTTTTTGTATGCTTCGTCATAGAAATCGTTAAAGTCATCACCGATTCTCATTATTACTCTAGTTTTTACATGGTGACCGCCTTGACCGTTTTGTGCTTCTGCAAAATCTCAACCGTCTGGGTTATCACTTACAGCATTCATTCTTTCGTTTTTAAATGTTACTTTTTGGTGTTTTAAGCTTGCTTTTTCACCTTCTTCATCTTTTGAGAATGTTTTGAATTTATTAATTGCTGTTCTTCAAGGTGTTTTGTCGTATCTAACTGTTCCATTTTCATTTGAAAGAACTGGTTGTACACCTGAACATCAGAACATTCAGTCGTGAACATATTTTGCTTCAACACCAGCAGCAATTAAGTTTTTCTTAATTCCTTCTATTGATGCTTCTTGTTGTCTAATACCTGAGTTAAACATTACGATTCCACCGTTTTTAAAAACGTGGTTGATAAAGTCGATAGCACCTGGAACTGCTCTTCTGTTTCCTTTTGCATCCACTGCATCTTTGTCTTTTTCAATTCAGTCACCGTTTTTTCAACCTTTTAACATGTAAGCTTCCATGTATTCGTTAACAAATACTGTTTCATCAATATCCATGAATACAACTGGTACATATTTACCTGCAGCAGGATCATTTACAATTCCTGTGTCTTGTTGTAAAGCTGTGTAATCTAAATGGTCGCTGTCAGCGTGTTTAGCTTTAATGTTATCAAAAGCAATAGTAGCTAATTTATATGCTTGTTCAGCTTGTAATCTATTTTCGGCTGATTTCATATATCAAGCCACAGCACTTGCAGCACCAGCTTGGTATACGAAACTTTCTAATAATTTAGCCATTTGAGAGTCATCTAAACCTAATTGTGTTGCAACTTTAATTCTTTCTTCAGGTTGAAGTGTAGTTAACTCACCTAATAATCGTGTAATTTTTTGTTCAGTTGTTTCATTTTTTTGTTTTGGTTCTTCTACTTTTTTGTCATTTTGACATGAAACGACTGACGCAGGAACAAGTGCTAAGGCTCCTGCAGATAATAATCACAATTTATTTTTTTTCATATAAACTCCTTATTCAATTAAATGAACACTTAAATTATATATTTTTATCAACCTTTTTCCTTAAATACATAAACAAAATTGTAGTTTTTTTGAGTTTTTTGTTTTGTTTCATAAAAAATATCATAATTATTTATGATACTTTTTATTATTTAGGATTGTTGCGGCACGGTAAATTTGCTCAGACAACATAACACGGAAAAGTTGATGCGGGAAAGTCATTTGCGAAAAAATAATTTTTTCATTAGCGTTTATCATATCTTCTATCATCCCGTCAGAACCGCCGATAATAAAGGTTAAATTACTTTTATTTTCAATGAGTTGACTGAATTTGACTGAATCTAAATGTTTTCCTTTAAGAGAACATAAAATTACATATGAATCTTCAGGAATTGTCTGAATTATTAATTTTGTTTCTTTTAATTTTTTAGTTTCTATATTTTTTTCTTCACTAAACTCTTTAATTTCACTTATATTTACTGAGTAATATTGCGAAATTCGTTTTTCGTAGTGTAAAAAAAGTTTTTTAAAATCAGGTGAAAGTGAACCAACAGCAATTATTTTAATTTTTTTCACTGTGTCTGCTTTCAATGTAAAACATCAACATTTGTATATCTGAAGGGTTTATACCACTAATCCGACTCGCTTGTCCTATTGTTAGCGGTCTAACACTTGACAATTTTTGTTTTGCTTCCGTAGCGATATTTTTAACATCGTCATAGTTAATATCTCTCGGAATTTTTAAGTTTTCTAGACGAACCATTTTGTCGGCGTCGTTTTTTTGTTTTTCAATATAGCCGTGAAGTCTAACCATAATTGTCAATTCTCTTTTGAATTCAAAATCAGGGATAATATCATCGATATCAACATCAGGGCGCGACAATACTTTTAGTAAGGTAACACCATCAAAAATTTTGTATTTAATAGCAATTTCGGATTTTGATGATAAATATGTGTTTTGCAGTCTTTCAATTTCATCATCAATTTTTTTGTATTTATCAATAACTTTTGTGTAATCATCTTGATTTAGTGTTCCTGCGTATAGCCCGTATTCCGCTAATCTAATATCGGCATTATCATTACGCAATAACAGTCTATATTCAGCTCTAGAAGTCAACATTCTGTATGGTTCTTTTGTACCTTTTGTCACTAAATCATCAATTAAAACACCTAAATATCCGTGATTTCTCAGTATTGTTATTGGTTCTTTATTATCTAATTTTAAACCTGCATTAATACCTGCAATTAACCCTTGACCAGCAGCTTCTTCATAACCGCTAGTACCGTTAATTTGCCCAGCTGTGAATAAATTTTCTATAACTTTTGTTTCTAAAGAAGGTTTTAACTGTAAGGGATCAATTGCATCATATTCAATAGCATATGCTCATTTTTGAACACGAGCATTTTTTAAACCGGGAATGGTTCTAATAATTTTATCTTGTATTTCAATCGGTAGAGAAGTTGATAAGCCGTTAACATAGGTTATTGTTCCGTCCGCAGTTTCTGGTTCAAAAAATATTTGGTGTCTAGGTTTAGAAGAAAATTTAACAATTTTGTCTTCTATCGAAGGACAATATCTAGGACCAATACCTTCGATTAAACCTGAATACATTGCACTTAATTGAAGATTTTCATTGATAATTTTGTGTGTTTCTGCGTTTGTATATGTCAAATGGCAAGCTATTTGTGAAGGTGTGTTAACGTTAGATCTTGAAGAAAAACTTAAATTAATATCTTCAAGAACTTCTTGCTCTACTTCGTCATAATTTATTGAGTCTGATCAAATTCGTGGAGGTGTTCCTGTTTTAAGTCTTTGTAGTTTAAAACCGTTTTTTCTCAATGATTCACTGAGTTGCGATGTGGTTTTTTCGTTATCTGGACCACTTTTGGTTGTTTCGCTACCACGCAAGATTCTTGAATCCATATATGTTCCAGTGGTAATTACACACACTGATGCATTTATGATTTCGCCGTTTTCTAATTTAACACCAATAAATTTATTATCTTCAGTAAGTATTTCTTCAACACCAGCTTCAAGTAGGTCAAGGAATTCTTCTTTTTCTACATATTCACTGATGATTTGTGAATATTTTTCTTTATCGATTTGAGCTCTTAGTGCTCACACGGCTGGCCCTTTTGATTTATTCAACATTTTTAGTTGTATAGTCGCCAAGTCAGCTCATAGTCCTTGCATTCCTCCCAATGCATCGATTTCACGGGTAATTATACCTTTTGCCGGCCCACCTATTGAAGGGTTACATGGCATCATTCCTAGTCTATTTTTATTAAATGAAATTAGCAATGTTTTATGTTTTTGATGTGCTAAAGCAAACGCAGCTTCTAGCCCTGCGTGCCCTCCGCCAACAACAATTGCATCGTATTTTTTATTATTATTCATAATTTTTATTTTATTACAAAAGAGTTTTTTAAAAATAAAGAAAAAAGACATTTTTTACCGAAAAAACACTTTTTTTAGTAAAAGTAAAAACAAATATTTTAGATAAAAATAACTCAACTAAACGCATTATTGATATATAGTTTATAATTTTATATTATGAAAAAAGATAACTTTAAAGACAATTATCCTTTGATTTCTGTTAAAAACTTAAAATTTAAATACAATCGTAAACAACAACACGATGATATAAGAATAGATGAGCTGAAAATACCAAGCAATAAAATTGTTTCATTGCTTGGTCCATCAGGTTCTGGTAAAACAACATTACTTAATTTATTTTTAGGTTTTTTAAAGCCTACTGATGGCGAAATAATCATTAGAAATAATCCAAAAATACACGAAACAGCCTATATTATGCAAGAAAATGCAATATACGAAAACATCACGGCTTTTGACAATATTTTTTTAAGTGCTAAAAATTATCAAAAATGAATTGAAAGTGTTCGAGTTAAGTATTTTGATAAATATTTCAGTGAAAATATTAACTATAAACTACTGAGTGCGTACTGACGTTATGCAAACGCATTGGTTAGTCCTGGAATAAAACCTATTGTAAAAAAAATACGTTATTTTAAAATCATCTGGCAAATTTTATTTAATTTCAAAGCAATGAAATTTAAAGATCGCATGCGAATGTTAAGAGATTTAAGGTTAAAAAACCTTTTCAAAAACGACGTAGAAGAAGTTGCTGAAAAGCTAGGAATTAAAGAAATACTGTACAAAAATGTAAATGATTTAAGTGGTGGTCAAAAACAAAGAGTTGCGTTTGCAAAAGGGATCATTAAGCGAACAAATTTAGTGTTTATGGATGAACCTTTTAGTGCATTAGATGCCAAAATTAAAGAATCAACTATTGAATGATTATTGAAAATTCGCAAGGAATTCAATTTAACTATTGTTATTGTTACACACGATCAACACGATGCATTGAAAATTAGCGACCGAATTATTTTGCTAAACAAAGGTCAATTACAACAATATAGCGACGGCAAAAATATGTATGATAATCCAGCCAATTTATTTGTTGCTAAATTTATTGGTTCACCTGAAATAAATTTCATTGAAACAAAAAATGGACTGCATTATTACATAAGACAAAATAAAATGCAATTGAAGGCAGTGAAGAACGGTAAATATCGAATAATTGACAGTAAACATTTTGGTGATACTATTCATTATTGAATTGAAGTTGATGAAAATAATACATGAGTAGTTGTTCTAAAAGACGACGAGGAATATGCTATTGGTCAGAGAGTAAATGTTAAATACTTAAACTCGGATGTTTTGGTTTTTGATGCTGATGGCGAAAGGGTTTATAGTGAAAAAATCTAAATTAGAAATCTTCAAAAGTAAAACATGAAGCATTTCCAAAATCATTATTTTAGTATCGCCTTTACTTATATTGGTTTTATTGTTCACATTAATACCTATTGGCGAAACGTTTTTTAAGTCTTTAAAATATTATCCTTACAAAAGCAATCATAAAATTATTGAAATAAATTTTAAAAACTATCAAAGTGTGTTGAATGATACTGGCTTTAAAGCCGCAATTCAAAACACAAGTGCGGTTTTATTGTTAGGGACTGGCATTTCAATAATTCTTGCCCTATTTTTTGCTGTTATTATTGAATCATTGATTCATAAAAAAGCAAAAACGGCAGTTTTAGGAATTTTATATTCACAATTTTTTATCTCGTCATTTGCTGTCGGTCTTGCTTTTTCACTTTTCTTTGGCGAAAAGAGAGTTTTCTTTAGACTCTTTAATTTAGAGCAATACGCATTCACATCCGGTAGCCACAAAACTCCTATTTGAGTTTATTACACATTGTTTCAGGTTTGACGCTCCTTGCCATTTAATTTGATTTTATTTGCTGCTGCAATCAATAAAGCTAACGCCAAATATTTCCGATTAATGCGAACAGATAAAATATCTTTAATTAACAAAATCAAATATGTTTATGTCCCAGAACTAAATAAAGTTATGTTTGCCATTTTGTTTACTAATTTTATATATGCGGGCTTATTTTTACCAGAAGCAATTTTGGGAGCAAATTATAATTTTGACATTAATAAAGCTCACACCTTGACTAGTTATACTATTAAGTATTTTGGTGGTGGTTCGCAACCATCACTAAAATATGAAAAAGGTTATGCGGCCGCATTTTTCAGTTTTATTTACTTACTTTCGTTATTATTGTTAGCTATTATTGTGCAACCATCTTCGTTGATTTGATTTAAAAATAAAATTATTGCACTAATCAGAAAAAACAAAACGAGAGGAGTTAAAAATGTTTAAAAACATCAGTAAAGAAATATTTAAATATATATTAATTATCTTCTTGTTATTTTTATTTTTATTTCCCCTTTATTATTTATTGCTATACGCACTGCTATCGAGCCCTTCATATATAGAAGGTAAGATCTATATTTTTGTCAAGGAATGGAGTTGAACAAACTTTAAGTCTGTTATAGGCAAGGAATTTTTTATCGCACTCGGATATACTTTTTTATTTTCAACGATATTAATTATGCTGCGAATTTTTGTTTTCTCGTTTGCAATCGCTGGCTTATTAAAAATGAAAACGTCATTTCAAAAAGTTTTTCAATATTTTTTCTTATTAATTAGTTTAATACCAGAATTTTCAATTTATTTAGCTTTAGCAACCCAATTAGGTAGACTAAATTTAAGAGGAACTGTTTTTAGCGCTGTTTCAAATTCGATATTTAATTTTTTCACTTTCACATATGTGTTCAATGTTGCAAAAGCCACATCACTAGAAAGAAGAAAATTAATGATAAATGACAATTTAAAATGATATGAAAAAATTTGATATGTTTATCGTCCTAAACTTCAACTCGCATATTTTCTACTTATTATCTTTACTTTTATCGGCACCTGAAATGATTATCTATGACCAGATTTTATTACTAAAGATACAAAACTAACCAATTTGACAATTTGATACATTAATGTCGGGGTTTATCAAGCAGGTGTTTTAGGTAATTTGCAAGCAGCAGGTTCATTTATTACAGTTCTAGTTCCACTAACAATTTATTCAATATTTTCTAAAAAAATAAATCAAAGATATTAATCCAAAATGAGTCAATATAGACTCATTTTTTCTTTAAACTATATTGTCTATAAATAAATTAATGAAAACAATTCCGGTTTTTACTTTTGCATCTCTTTATAAGTGTTTTAAATATATTTTTAGTTATATAATAGTTAAGATAATTTTTTATTAATTTATCAAAATGTATGAATACAAAATACTTCTAAGGAGAAAAAAATGAACAAAAAATGGTTATCATTGATTCCTACTTTAGGAATTGGTGTTAGTTTTTTAGCAGCAGCATGTGTTAATAATAGTAAAAAAGATAATAAACAAAACACAGAAAATGATAAAAATACAGATACTAAACAAAACGGGGAAAACAAAGAAAATATAAAAAATAAACAAGTTTTATTTCAAACCCCGCAAGGAAAATCTTGACCTTTGTCACTAGGTGTTATACCTTTGGTCAATTACTATAATGAAACACAACAAAACAAACCTGGATTCCTTCCGGTTAAACTTGAATTTTTTGAAGACCACAAATTTTTCCAAGAATTCCCATTAATTAAAAATGTAAAAGAGAAAATTGAAACCAATGCAAAAATTGAAAAAATTCCTAACTTAATCTTAGGGGCGCAATCCGGAGCGTATGTGTTATCACAAGACGATAGATTGCTAGATGTTAGCGATGCCGGTATTACAACAAGTATTTTTGATCCAAAAATTGCTAAAATTCACTCACAATTGGCTGGTAAAGATGATGCAGACCAACTATACAACTTACCTTTCGATGAAGCTGATATTGATGCAGTAAGATTTAATTTAGATTTATTAGACTTGATTTTAAACTTAATTAAAAATGGAGGCGGAGCTATCGATGAGGAAGCAGATATTGTTAAGAGAGCTAGAAAAGCAACAACCGTGGGTAATAGCGTTCCTGAAAATAGTATTTTCAAATTATTAAGCGTTAAATCAGACACACAGTTTTCTGGTTACACAGTAGATGATTCAACATTTGCCTCATTGGAAAAAATTAGAGAATTTGCAAACAAAGTTTATGATGGAGTTAATTTAGCTACTGATTCTATTAATCAAAACACAATTAGTGGGCATATTTTAGCAATAGACTATCAAGAAGATGCCTTTCTAAAAGAACTACAAGGTATTATTGGCGATAATTCAATTTTTGAGTTAGAAAAAACTGGAGATTCAAACGAACCTACTAGAATTAAATACAACATAACAAGAAATGAAGCAGTTAAAAATAAATTTAAAGAATTATGAAACGTGTACAAAGACGCTGCTTCTAAAAAAACAGAAGTTGCTTATGGAAGTGATAGTATAAATAAAAAAGCATTTCAAGCTGTTAAATACATGGCAAATGGTTATAGCGAATGAGGTACACACGATATTGCTAAATGAAAAACTGTAATTAGTTTTGCAGCAAGTGTTGGAAACAATCAATCGCATAAAACTAAATTCTCAAAAGGCTTCTTTGTTGGTTTCCAAAAAGATTCACTAGATGCATTCGAGAAATATGCAGAATTCGAAGATCAATACATCCTACCTCAAGTTAATATTGTTGGGCCTAATAAAAGCAATGTTTATTGAGAAGGTGGATCGAGTTTATTACCAATTAAATCATCAGATCCAGCATTAAATGAAGGTACTAAAGCGTTTTTAAATTGACTATATTTAGGAACTAACGACACTTTAAATAAAGGTACTTTTGAACCCAACTGATTGACCTTAGCTAAAACAACTGGTTATATAATTCCATTAAAAGATGTTATTAATGACCAAACTAAACAATCATTGTTAGCTGAACACGACAAACAAAGAGCAATACAAAATAATGCAAGTTTAACCGAAGAAGAAAGAACAAAAGCACACGAATATGCAGATTATCTATCTTCTGCGTGAATTTCACTAACATCAATTTTAAAATTGCAAGATCCTGAATTAAATATTAAAGCTGTACAATTGCCAACTGATGACACAACAGCAAATATTATTAATTTACTTGGAAAAGAATTGATTGGACAAACAAATATCTCTTCATCAGATAGCGCTAAAACAGATGAAGAAATGGTTAAAGCAATTGAATCAATAATAAACAATCAATAAAACAATTAAAAGCACATTTTGTGCTTTTTTAATGCTTTTTTTAAAAATACTATAATATTAAATTATGCATAAAGATTATATAGAAGGTTATTTCATTGATCTTGACGGAACAATGATTGACAAAACCGATGAAACAGGATTTTTAACTGAAGAAAATAAGAATTTTCTGCGCGAATTACAAAAAATTAAACCAGTAATTATTTCAACTGGTCGCCGACCAACCGGTGCTGTCGCTGAAATAATGGCAATGATTAATGCTCCTTACGCCGTGTGTTCGACCGGAGGTGTAGTAATTGATAGTCGAGGTAATTTTGTGAGAGAAATATTAATTGAAAACGACACAAAATTACAACTTTTTCAATACTTTATGAGTAAAAAACTTAATTTTATTGTAAATGGTATTGATAATATATATCACTTTGGAGACAAATTTACTTGAGATAAAAGAGATTGAGTAAAAAGGTTTAATAAAATAAGTTACGATGGTTTTGATTTAACACAAAACATACGCCAAACACTGGTTTTTGGTCCAGGACTTGAGGAAATTGCCCAATTAGAAAAATACATTAATACAAATTTTCCTAATTTATCAACACACGTTGTTTCGCATGGTTATTCAATAGAAGTGACTGACAAAAAAGCTACAAAAGGAACCTCAAATGCTTTTGTGGCCCAACTATTAAACATTGACATTAAAAAATGCGCACACATAGGTGACTCACGCAATGATGTTCTAGCTCTGCCTGATACAGGTTATTTAGTAGCAATGGGTAATGCTGACGATGAAGTAAAAAAAGTTGCAAACTTTATTGGCGAAAATTTCGCCAATGCTGGCTTGAGCAGAACTATTCAAAATTTTGAAAAATTTATAAACGAAAAGGAGAGTAAATAATGAAATTAGAATTTGATATGATAAAAAACTTTTATAGTGAATACCAAAAAAACAAAGTAAACAAAATTGTTGAAAACGCAGTTACAAAAAATGGCATTTACAATGCAACCTACAACAACGAGGTACGTGCTTTTCATAATAATGAATTTAGCAATCAAACTAAAAAAGCCGGAATGACTAATCAAAAATCATCCGGAAGATGTTGAATTTTTGCAGCATTAAATATTTTAAAACCAATCACAATGGAAAAATTAAATGTTGAAAGTTTTGAATATTCTCAAGCCTACACAATGTTTTGAGAAAAAATGGAAAAAGCCAACACCTATTTAGAATTGATTATTGAACATCCTGAATTGAAATACCAAGATCGTCTATTTGAAATGTTTTTAGGTTTTGGTCACCAAGATGGCGGTTTTTGAGAATGATCAGAAGGTTTAATTACAAAATATGGTGTAGTTCCTAAGTCAATTATGCCTGAAACTTTTAACGCTTCAAACACTGCACAAATGAACTCTGTGCTAGAAATTCACTTACTATCAACAACTAAAATATTAAGAGAACTTCAACAAAAAAATGCAAATAATACTGAATTACAACAAGTTAAAACACAAGCAATGCAAAAAGTCTTTGATATTTGTGCCAAATCATTAGGATTGCCTCCAATCAAATTTGATTTTGAATACCGTGATAAAGACAAGAAATTTCACAAAATTTCTGATATAACACCTTTAGAATGATTGGAAAAATACACAACTCCAACATATAAAAATTTAATCAACCTATATGCCGATCCAAGAGATATTTATCCAGTTAACACCAAATTACAAGCTAAATATTTTAGAGGACCAGTAGAAAGTAGACACTTATCATTCATAAATGTTTCGATGGATGAATTGAAAAAAGCAACCATCAAAAGTATTAAAGCGGGTGAGCCAGTATGATTTGCTTGCGATATGGGTCCACAAATCGACCGTAAAAACGGACTAATGGATACAAGACTTTATAATATTGATGAAGCATTTGAATTGAATAATGTTTTATCAAAAGCTGACAGATTGAACTTTAAAATGTCAACACCTAACCATGCTATGACTTTTGTAGGTGTTGATTTGGACGAAAACGATAATCCAATTAAATGAGAAGTTGAAAACTCATGAGGCGATGAAAACGGCAATAAAGGCTATTTCTCAATGAGTGATAAATGATTTGACGAGTATGTTTACAGTGTTATTGTTAATCCTGATTTTTGTTCAAATACAACTGTTGAAGCCAATAAAAAAGAAGCTATTGAAATTGAACCATGAGATCCACTTTCAATGCTATAAATTTAGGATGCTAAATCCTATTTTTTATTGTCTTTATAGAAATAATTCCATATGCAAATAAAAAATTACTTTGTTATAATTAACACATGAAAAATTTAAAAAACAAAGCCAAGGCATATTTCCTTGACCTTGATGGTACTTTTTTAGACAAACCTAATGGCCACGGTACAGTCAGCGATACAAATATTGAAACGGCCAAAAAATTAAATAAATACAAACCAGTAATCTTTTCGACTGGACGTGGCAATACAGATTTCACAATGAATATTGCCAATAAAGTTGGTTCTGAGTATGTTGTTTGTTTAAATGGGGCACTAATAGTTGATAAAAACAACAACATTTTGTATCGTAAAACACTGGATAAAAAACCACTGCTAGAAGTAATCGAAATTTTTAAAAGCCGCAAGATGTTTATTTACATTAACGGCGAAATGATGATGTATCATGGCGGCAATTTAGATAGTCAATACATGAAGGCTTGAGCGGCCGATACAGCAAAAAAAGATTATTCAGAAATTGATACATCTATTGATTTCTCTAAATTGTTAGTATTTGGTCTATCTCGTGAAGAAACAGCACAGTTATGAGAAGAATTATCTGCAAAATACCCACAATTAGCTTTTTACTTAGTTTCTAATGGTTGAACAATCGAAGTTGGCCCTAAAGACGCCAATAAAGGTATAGCAAATTCAGTCGTGTGTGAATATTTAGGAATCAATCCTAAAGATGCTTATCATATTGGAGATTCTGCTAATGATTTGCCAACAAAACAATATTTAGGAAAGTTTATCTGCGTTGCAGGGGCCTTGGATTTTGTTAAAGAAAATGCCGACGCAATCGGCTATGATTTTTCAAACGCTGGTTTGACTAAAATTTTGAATGAGTTAGAAGATTTAGAAAATTTATAAGATATTGAAAAAGTGCAAGAAAAAAACTTAGCACTTTTTCCTTATCTTTTTAAAATGTTGTTATAGAATTATATTGCAATTGGCTTGGTGTCAAGCACTTGCGCTTGACATTAAGTTGTCAACAACAAATATGTAAGGAGACAATCTATGGTAAAAATTAGATTAAAAAGAACTGGATCTAAATTTAATGCACAATACAAAATTGTTGCAGCAGATTCACATTCACCACGTGATGGTAAATTTATCGAAGCTTTAGGTCAATACAACCCTCACACAAAAGAATTCTTTGTTAAAGAAGAATTAGTGCAAAAATGAGTAGACAATGGTGCTCAATTAACACAAGTAGTTCACGACTTATTCAGAAAACACGGCTTAAATGAAAAACTTGCTAAAAATTCAAAAAATCAAGCTAAATAATGAAAATTAATTTTTTGACTCTTTTTCCCAATTATTTCAAACCCTTTGTTGAAGAATCGATTATTTCTAAAGCAATTGCCAAAAATTTAATCGATATTGAAGTAATTGATTTTAGATTATTCAGCAAGAATAAACATCATAAAGTTGACGATGAAATTTATGGTGGTGGACATGGTTTATTATTGCAAGTTGAACCAATTGATTTGGCTTTAGATTCGCTTAAACAAAGAGGTGGTTATAAAATTTTAGTTACACCGCAAGGAAAAAAATTCGATCAATCTATTGCTAACAAACTCGCAAACGAAAAGGAAATTACTTTCATTTCTGGACGTTATGAAGGTTTTGACGAAAGAGTTGTTGAGTTGGTAGATGAAGAAATTTCAATTGGCGATTATGTTTTAACCGGAGGTGAATTGCCTTCAATGGTTATGGCAGATTCAATAATCAGACTTGTGCCTGGAGTAATTAAAGAGGAATCACACCAATATGACTCATTTCAAAATGAAGGATTATTAGATTATCCTCAATACACTCGTCCGCGCGAATACAAAGGAATGAAAGTTCCAGATGTGTTATTTAACGGCAATCATGCTGAAATTGAAAAATGGAAAAAAGAAGCTCAATATAACAAAACATTAAAAAACAGACCCGATATTATCGAAAGGATTAATAATGAGAAGTAAATTAATTGAATTAGTAGAACAAAGCCAATTACGTAAAGATCACCCAGATTTTCGTGTTGGTGATAATGTTAAAGTATACGTTCGTATTCGTGAAGGTGAAAAAGAACGTATTCAAATTTTTGAAGGTTTAGTAATTAGCAAAACTGAATCAGGAACTCGTGAAAACTTTACAGTTAGAAAAATTTCATTCGGTATTGGAGTTGATAGAACATTCCCATTACACTCACCATTTGTTGCACAAATTGAAGTTGTACGTTCAAACAAAGTTCGTCGTGCTAAATTAAACTACATTCGTGAAAGAAGTGGTAAATCAGCAAGACTTAAAGAAATTAAACGTAACAACAAATAATAACAATAAAAAAATTAACATTCGCATGAATGTTAATTTTTGTATATTTTAAATTGTTTTAAATTGTTATTCACAATATTTTATGTGTCTAATTATAGAAATAAAAATCAAGTAATTATGCAATGATGCATAGCACCTTGAAATAAATAATGATAATTTTATGCTTCGATTTGCGATTCAAGGTTCTCAGATATTCCACCTTGTAATTCTACTGCTGTTTCGTAAATTCTTTTTTGCTCTTTTATAACTTCATCTATTTCGAGTTCGATTCGTTTTATCTTACTAAAAAATAAAGCAATATAAATAATACCTGGGATTATAAATCACATCAATAATATGAACGCCGTCTTTTTATTGATTTTTTTATTCTCTAATTCTTCTCTCAACACATTTTTGCGTTCTTCTAAATCTAAAAATTCTTGGAATAATTGTGCTAGTGCAATAGCATTTTTTTTCGTTTGTATCGATAGTGTAATCTAATTTAACTTTTCCTTGCGAAATATCCTGCGAACCTTTTAATTCAAATCCGAAATGACCGGCCGTTTCATTTAAATAAGCCTCTTGTTTGATTGAAGTTCTTATTACTTTATTAATATATTTTGCCATAATCTTCTCCTTATAACAGTTATTTTGTTTACATACTTTGATATAAATTTAAGATATGTATTTAAATTTTATACGTGCTAAAAAAAAAAAAAAAAATGTGTGTTTTTTGCCTTTTTTCAGTAAATTTATAGAGAATTTCCGGAAAATTTACAAAAAAAGCAACTCAATTTAAAATTTTGTATGCAAGTAATAAAAATATCAAGCACAACAAACCGTGCTTGATATTTTAAAGTGTTATTTTTAAATCAAAATTATTTATGTCTTTGACATT
This sequence comes from Mycoplasma sp. HS2188, assembly GCF_025209835.1. Classification (NCBI taxonomy): domain Bacteria; kingdom Bacillati; phylum Mycoplasmatota; class Mollicutes; order Mycoplasmatales; family Mycoplasmataceae; genus Mycoplasma; species Mycoplasma sp. HS2188. The sequence continues at coordinate 74,224 of NZ_JAOAOI010000002.1, forward strand.
TAACAAACTTGATTTTATAAACTCCTTTTCAAAATAATAATGTACTTAGAGATAAACCAACGGCTAAAGCAAAGATTAAAATATCTAAAAATATAACTACCCCTAAATTTCCTCCGGTATAAAATAGCGGTTTAGTAAAGTTTAAAAATGAATATATTGTAACACCTGCGCCCTCGACAAATTTATTGTAAGAAGCAAAATAAATTATCAGTGCAAATAGGCAGTAGGCAATTGTAATGATTGCTGTAGTTTTTATTTCCTTGCTCGATATCACTGCTGTTTTTCTCAATAAAAACAACACAACAAAAGCGATTACTGGGTTAATTGCGTGTGTGATTGTTGATCTTATTGCAGAGTAGAATGTAGATCATGTTTCCTTTCTTCATGATAATAACAGTCAATAAACTAAAAACGTGATAGTAATCAGACCGACAGAAATAACGAACATTTTTAGTATCTTTTCTCTATTTTTAATTATAGAAAACAAAATCAATGTTATACCAGTAAATAAGTTTGTCAAGTAAGTGAAATAAAATATTGTCCCTGCGTGTTTAAACAAAGCATAAACAGTTGGTGTTAATGTTTTTAAATCTATTTCGTAGGAAGAATTGTAATTGATAGAATCCATCAAAATAAAAATAAACGAACCTAACAAAATAAATAGCCCTAGCGTTAAGAACAGGTAATTTTTGTTCTCTTTTAAATTGTTTAACTTTATATTTTTCATAACGATTATTTTATCTTAAAAAAGAAAATATTAACTTATGTTAATAAAATTTAGGTACTTCTCAAATTCATCAAAATATTGGAATCTTATATTTTGTATTTCAAAATAATTCATATTGTTTCAATTCAAATTGTTTCAAACAGTAAAATTGTAAATGCTATCTTCCGTAATAATAAATTGTGTATTTTTTTTGATATAAAACAGATCTATTAATTCATCTATATCAATGTGTTTAGTTCTTGAGCCTTTGATTTTTAATAGTAAACTTTTGCGATTATTGCCTCAATAACACAAACGTATTTTGTTGATTTTTGTTAATTTTTCAGTAAATTGATCAATATTTGTTGGAATAATTAAAGAGATATGCACTTTTTTTGAATCATAATAAAAATAAGGCATAAAACTTTTGTTTTCATACATTCAGCCCTCAAATCTGAAATTTTCGGGGTATTTTTCTCTCAATATTAAGAAATCATTGAAGTATAAACTTATTGAAAAATGATTGAAAGTTGATTGAATTTTATTGAATTTTTTGTGTGTTAAAGGCGACAATGATCACATCATTGCTTCTGTATTTAATATTCCTAAAAATTCAGAAAATACACTTATAAATTCATTGTTCATACATTTATTATATATAACTATATATATAATCTAGTATAATAAAGAATATTTTATGTAATGAAAGGATTAAAATGGGAAAGAAAAAAGAAACATTTTTTGAGCGTCTAACTAGAAAAAACGCTCAACAAGAAGATAGTCAAAATCCAAAATCACCAAAGAAAAAAAATTGAAAATTCTGAGTTATTGCATCATCAATTGCTGCCACTGTAGCAAGTGGTATCACAATTCCTTTAGTTGCAAATAGTTTAGTTAAAAAATATAATGATCCTTTAAAAAATGATACAGTTGTGTTTCATTTTAAAACCCCTGATGAAAATTCTAAATCAATTGGTTTTAATCTAGGAGATGTATTAAAAAACAGCTCTACAGATGAAAAAAGCAATCCAAAATTGATGTTAGACAACGCATTCAAATCGGCGATATTTTATCTATACAACAAAGAAGTTAAGGCATCCAAAGAATACCAAAGATTATGGAACGCTTCACTTAAAACCAATGAAAAAGAAAGAACTGATATTGCTTTAAAACCAATTGAAGAATTAACTAAGAAACATAAAGATTTACTTTTAGATATTAAAGAACAAATGATAAAAACATTTGGTTTTTCTAAATGAGAGCAAGCTTTTAATGATTTCTTAATTAAAAATTTTCAAGGTGCAAAATCAATTAATGAAGCTGTAACACTTAGAGTTTACGATGAAATTAAAAAAGATGCTTTACGTCGTTTCCAATTAAATACTCAATTCAATATTGATGATATTGATAGAGTTGCTAAAACAACTATTTACAAGTTAGATGAAAATGGTAAACCTACAAACCAAGTGCTATATGAAGTGGGACAAAGGGTATTTCCATTTTTCAAAAAAAATGTCAACTATTTCGAAATTGACCAAATTAAAGAAAAAATGACATTTATGACTAACAGTTATGTTGTTGATGAAGAAAATTACGCAGAGTACAAAGATGCATCAAAATTCATTGATTTTTATTTAAGCAACGATAATCCTTTCTTAATTAGTCAATTTACTTTACCTGGAATTGCTCCAGCTAAAAAAGAGGAAGGTAAAGAGGCTAAATGAACAATTGATAGAGAGGCATTTAAAAGATTGATGTTCTACTGACCAATTGATAATGAAAATGCTCCGTTTAAAGCTGAAACATCATTCGAAAAGGTTAAAAACACATTCAAAAGTTATGATGAATTTGTTAAAGAAGCAACTGAAAATAAATCAACTACATTAAACAAAGAAATTGCAGATTATGGTACATTGTTGTCTGTTATTGCTTTAGATGACCAAAGTATAAAATCAAATTGAGGTAGTGAAGGTTTAGTTTCAATAACCGGTTTATTAACTTCAAAAAATGACAAAACCTTACAAGCTTTTTCTGTTTTCGATAACCTAGTATTAGGCAACGATAGTAGCAAAGATGTTGATCTATTTAAAACATTAAGCGACATAAGAACAAACATTATTCAATATTTGGGTTTACAAGACCCTAAAGATTTAGTTGCTAGTGCACAATCTAAAGAAGAAGCACAAACAAAAATTGCTGATTTCAATAAAGAAATTATTAAAGCTTTTGATGAAGCAAGCGATGTGAAAAAAGAAGGTATTTATCAAGATAAATACAATGAATTAGTTGTTAAACCAATAATTCAATTGTTCGAAGATTCAACTAATAATAAAATTAGTACTTTTTACACATTACATGGCTCAGCAAAAACAAAAGTCATTTTAACCTCAAAAGGAATTACTTTAGTAGATGTTAAACAATTATCGCAGCTAAATAACGGTAATTCTCAATCTAACGAAGAAATTATTAAAGAAATGATTAAAAGTGATTTCTTATTAAGTAATAAATATAAATCATCAGCTAACGGCAACAAATATAATGCCTTAAACTTAATTAATAGATCTATGGATATGTCTGAAATTGTTCTTGAAGATATGCTTAAAGACGATAACTTTAAAACATTCATGAAATCAGATTATTTTGTAACGGACAAAAGCGATAAGTCTATCACATATAAATTTGTTGACAAAATCACTGACAGCGAAATAGACGAAATCATTAAATTAAATGTCAATGTTTTAAACGCAAACAAACAGAAAAAATCATTAGATCTAGTTAAAGGTGTTGAAAGTTGAATGAAACAAAGAGCAGAAGATGGATATGACTCTAATTTTGAAATAAATCAAGGCAAAGTTTATTTCACACACAATAACGATTCACACACCAAAAATGCTAGTGCGATTATTTATGAAACTTTAAAAACAATTACAAAGGCAGGAAAGTAGGTATATATGAAAAAAATTAAATTATTACTTGCTAGCGTATCTGCTATAACACCTTTTTCAGTGATTGCTTGTGGCCAAACAATTGATACCACAGCAAAATTAAAACAAGATGATGAAATCCGTAAGTTTTCTGTAGAACAATTAAAAACAGAATTTTCACACGCTACATTGCTATCTTTATACGGTATTCCTTTTAATTCATCAAGCAATTTAGACGAAACATACATCAATACCTTCAAAGATAGAAGTTCAAAATTATTCATTGATTCTTATCAAGCGTTCCAGTTATATGAAAGAAATGAATTACAAAAAGATCCTTTCTATTTTGCACAAAAAGTAATCGATTGAAATAGAGACAGAATTTTAAGTGTCGAAGATGTTCAAAGTATTGGTGATATTGAAAAAGATAAACCATTAACACAAGATCAATTTAGCATTATTTGATTGAACGAAAAAACACAAATTCGTCAAGAAATTGAAAAAATGTTATTTGTAAATGCTTATTTCAAAATTTCTGATAAAGATCAATTGAAAAAAATTGATAAAAACTTTAAATACACTTCAGAACTTAAATATGAACTTGAAAATTATTTACTTTCAAAATACGCAGTTGATAAAAAGTTTGCACAAGTTTGAAGCAAAGACAATGAAGCATCTAACAATAATGACTCATTTTTCACTCGTGGATATAACACAATAAGCAATGTAAAAACTTTTAACGACTTTTGAAATTTCTCTAAACTACCTAAAATAAAACTAAAAGATGACATTGAATTTGTTAGTGGTCATGAAAGTGACAAAGAACTATATGGTTACAAAGGATTTAAAGCAAATACAACTTCATACTCACTGAAATGAGATTATGACTCATTAAAAAACAAAACCGGTTCAAAAGATTTATACGGTTATTATGATGTCAACAACGACCGTCTTGTTAATGAAGAGATAGAACCTAACTTTGTTATTAACCCATTCAAAATTTCAAATAATCCAACCAATATTCCTACAGTTGTCTATGTAAATCAAGTTGCACCAATTTCATCTGGTGTTGAAGTAGAATTACCAACTGTTGAAAACGATGTAAACAACAAAACAAAAGTTACTTTATTGAGTTTTAAAAACACTTTCTATAGAGATAAATTAGATATTTTAGCGTTTCTATTTTTCTTAAATGATCAATCATTATATGAAACAGCAATTAAATCATTTGCTGATATTGGCTATAAGTTTAAAGTTAACGATAAAAGTAAAGCACTAAGAGAAACAATAAAAGATTTACCATTTGTGGAGTTAGTATAATGGACAACATATTTTTAGACATAATCAACGGAAAAGCTGAAGCAGAATTTATTTATAAAGATGATGTTTGCGTAGCTTTTTACGACAAATTTCCATTCAGACCCGGACATTTTTTAGTTGTACCGAGAGTAAAATCAACAAATATAACCGAAATGGATGACGAAACAGCAGCACATTTAATTAATGTTGCTCGTAAATTAGGAAAACAAGAAGTTTTAGATAAAGGTATTCCAGGATTTAAAATTGTTGTAAATACTGGCAAAAGTGCCGAACAATCAATATTCCATACACACGTTCACGTTATACCATTCAAATAACAAAAAAGCGCCTCTTATGTAAGAGACGTTTTTTAATTATTCAATTTTTTCAATAAATTTATTGAAAAAATAATGAAAAATTTTGTTTTTTAAATGTTTATATTATAATTGATATACGCCGTCATAGCTCAGCCGGTAGAGCACATCCATGGTAAGGATGGGGTCGCAGGTTCAAGTCCTGTTGTCGGCACCATATGTAAATTCACCGCTCGCAAAAGCGAGTTTTTATTTTAAAATTACTCGTTTTTTTGAGTCAAATTGATAATCACTTAAATACAATGCACCGTCACTTAGTTTTATTTGCGGTGCGTTTTTTATTGGTTTTACAGTGGCAAAAAATATTTTTACTCTTTTTTCATCAATAAAGCTAAAGGCCACCGGGTTGGGATTATAAGCTTTAATAATTTTCAGTGCTGTATCAACACTCATATCTGAGTGTATTTCACCCTTTGATTTTTCCAGTTTTGGACTTAAACTAACTAGTGCTTCATCTTGTTTTGTACGTGTTAATTGGCCATTATCGAGTGCATTTATTCAATCGACTATATTTTCTGCCGCAATTGCTTGTAATTTATTGAATACACTTAAAGATGTGTCGTCTTCGGTTATGTCGATTTCTTTTTGAGCAAACACATCGCCTGCATCCATTTCCTTAACCATTTCCATAATACTTATTCCAGTTTTTTTATCGCCATTCAATACTGAATATTGTATTGGTGCTGCCCCTCTATATTTTGGCAATAAAGAACCGTGAACATTTATATTTAATTTTTTAGCAATATTCAAGACTTTTGTTGGTATAAATTGACCAAAAGCAGCTGTAAGTAAATAATCATATTCAAGAGCCGCCAACTCATCATAAATATCACCGATTTTCTCTGGTTGGAATAATTTTATATTGTATTTTAAAGCCAATTCTTTTGTTGGCGTAAATACGCTTTTTCGACCTCTTTGTGAAGGTCTGTCAGGTTGTGAAATTATTCCAACGACATCAAAATGTTTAATAACATTCTCAAAAATAGGAACTGCAAACTCAGGAGTTCCGGCTAGTAAAACTTTTATCATAAATCTATTATATATTTTATTGAATATCTACTCGTTAATATTAATATATAATTTTACCAACGGAGAAAGAATGAAAACAATAATTGAAAAGTGAAGCAGATATCAGTCACCTGATGTTTTTTTGAACAAAAGATTAAAAAAACCAATGTTTATATTGAATAAAAAACACAAAAATTCGTTTGTTAGACCTCTTTTGTTTTCCACGAATAAAATTACTGCGCGTGTTGGTATTGCGACTGATTTATTTAACGACTTCACAGTTTATACTCTTGCTCAATCGATTTCATCACTAATCGAATCTAAACATTTCACAAACAATAAAGTTTTGCTTATTAGAGATAATTCTCTTAGGTCGCATATTTATTTAAATATTTTTGCCAAAGCATTAATATTGAATGGTTTTAACATTTTTACTATTGATAAAAATGAGTTTATACCCAATTCATTCGATCGTTACATAGCACAAAAAACAGATTCAGTATTTTATGTTAATATCAGTGAAATATCAAGTAAAAACTCACTGATGCAAGTAGAATTTAATTGAACTGGGAATAAAGTTACTCATGATGATATTTTGTATTTAAAAGAATTTTTGCAGCAAGTAGACTATGAAAGTGTTTCAATACCTACTCAAAATCCAATAGTTACAAAAGTATCAATTTTAGACAAAATTATTGATATTTCTAAACAAAAAATAGAAAAAAACAGCAATTTTGATAATCTCAAAATCGGTGTACATTTATTCAACTCTTTTCATTATCAATATGCTAGAAATATTTACGATCAATTAAACATTGATTATAAGATTTCCAAAACCTTAAATTCTAAGACAACTGACATAAAATTATCCAATCTTTCTAGTATCAATACTAAAAATTTTCTACACAAAAATGATTTAAATTTAGCAATCAATAAAACAGGGAAATCGTTAGTTGTTTCAATTAAACATAAGAAAGTGTATAAATATTTAAAAAACGAACATTTAACGGCAATATACTTACATTTTCTACTCAATGATTGCTCACAATTCGACAAAAATAGACTGTCTAAATATGTTATTGCTCGTTCGATTGAATCTTCTTCTCTTATTGATGTTATTGCTCGAAAAAATAAAATAGATTTTATTGAATATAAGGACGAACAAGAATTATTTGATTATCTAAAAAACAATAATAAAGAATTATTATTGGCTCATAATCATAATAATGAGTTCCTGTTTGGTAATTCATCAGCAAACAAAGACGCAATCACTTTTAGTACCAAAATAATTAACATGACAGCTTATTATAAATCTTGCAATAAAACCTTATACGATGTATTGATGAGTGTGTATGAATGTTATGGCTACACTAACTCGGTGGTTAAAGAATTTCGCTTATCAAACAAAAATGCAAAATTGTTTATTGAACGAGTAAAAAATACTGAAAATTTTGGCGACATGAAGGTTGTTAACACAAAAATATACTCGCAAGATATTGAATATTCATCTACTTTATTAAAGACGAAATTAAACGATGGCAGTTCTCTAATATTTGAATATGACCCCTTAGAGGAAAAAGGGTTGATGCTAGTCAATACACACGAGCGAAAAAATGTCGAAAACTCGAGGTTAGATGTTGTTGTTAGACAAAAAGAATTGCTCAATAATGTTTTAGACCTAAAAGAAACAGAAGTTGATAAAACAACACGAATTAAATCGATCATAAAATACTTGCTTTTAACGGCCATATTTATCGGAATTTTTGTTTTCCTATTCCACACGGTTTATAACTTTAAAACCCAAGGAGTAGTTACTGATAATCCGTTGGGTGTTATAGCGTCAATGTGAACACACATAAAAACGAATATATACTCAAGAATATCCTTCTTGGCAATAATAGCCACATTCTTATTAACGTCAGTAGTCAATGCAATAATTTTTAAACGTTTATTGCATTGACAAAATGAAAAAGTGTCCTTTAAGGACCTACTTGTTGGTTCTTTAATCTCTTTAGTATCGCAAAATATAACTCCCAAATCAATTGGTGGCGATATAGCCACATATTGATATTTAAGACGCCGGAATGTCTCACGAGATAAATTACTTTCCGCTGTTGTTATCAACACATTTGTTTGACAAATTTCAAACATTGTCTTAATCTTAATTTTTATTCCGATTGGTATTAAATTTTATGGTAATTTCTTTAATAACACCTCAGGTGGTAGAAATTTAATTCTATTAATTTCATTGATTTTGGGTATTTCTATTGATACGATTTTAGCATTAACACTTCTAATATTGTCGTTAAGCTCTAGAATTCAAAATTTTGCCTTAAAACATTTAATTGGTTTTTTAGAGTGATTGCCATTTGTTACAATTACTGACCCTGAAAATTTACGAACAAAATTTCAATATGAGTTCTATAAAGTACGACACGGTCTAAAAACTATTGTCAAAAAATGATATAACTTTTTGGAAATTCTACTTTGAAAACTCTTACCATGAGTCTATGTGCCAGTTGCTTTATTCGCAATGTCGGTTGACATGATTAAAGTAGTTCCTGGCGGTGCATATTTCAATATGATGACCGCAGACGTATTGATTAGAAATATTAATTCAATCTCACCTACACCAGGGGGTACTGGGACAAGTGATATTATTAGGAAAATAATATTTGAGTTTATTATTAAACCTGACGCAGCCGGCGGCTTAAGTATTTCTCAAAAATCATCATTATTAACATCAATTAATGGTGTTGGTACAGTTATTATTCCGACCATATTATCAGCCATTGTTTTAATATTAGTTTTCATTGGCGAAAGACGTGTCGATATCTATCAATCACAACAAAAAAACATGCAATTTACCCAATTTATTGACTTGCAGACGATAAAACGGACAAAGACAAGATACTATAAAATCTCATTTAGTATTATGTGTGTTTTAATCTTTGTGCTTTCTATTATATTTATATTTGTTAAATGATAATTAGTTGACGCTGTCAACTTTTTATTTGCAATTTTGATACATGAAAAAAGTTTGTTAATATACAATTTTAAAAACATTTCCACATTTTTGATTATTAAATAAGGTGAAAAAAATTATATTTCAATTATTTGCGAATATGTAATTTACTTATTTCACTTATTTTAAGTACAATTAGTAAAAAGGAAATATTTTTACTAATTGTTGCGTACACGGTATATATTTTTTTATAATAAGTAAGACAAATTATTTTGTCAATAATTTAAAGAAAGGAATTAAAAATGAATAGCACTTCAAAATTTTCAACTAGTGAAAATAAAAAAGCGAAATTTGTGCGTGGCTTATTATTATGAGCCTTCATTTCAATTGGTTATCTTGCTTTCGTAGCTAACTGGGGATTTGCTGCCGGTTTAAATGGTGGCGGTCATGGTGATACAGGTATTCTAGGATATTTCGATATCATCCCAGATGCTAACTTTACTTTGATTAACCAAGCTACCAACTGAGGAATAACTATTGGTCGTGGTATTGGCTCAATTTTAGTAGCGTTTTTACTAGCTAAATTAGCACATAAATATTCAACAATAGTTGCTCTATCACTTACATTATTTGGTATTCCTGCCCAATATTTGCCAGGCAATGGTGTAGGATATGCATTCTTTATTATTTTAAGAACAATAATGGCTATTGGTGGAACAATGTTAATTATTTTAACTCAACCAGTGGTTGCTAACTTTTTTAACAAGAAACAAAAATCATTCGTTTCTCAATTCGGTGTTTGATTTTACCCATTGGGTACAATTATTGCAATAGTACCGTTTGTTTTTGCAGCAAATGTAGCACTAATTAGAGACAATTGACAAATTGTTTTAACGGTATTGTCAGCATTAAATGTTGTTCCATTGATTGTAATGGTAATTTTCGGGACTAAATTTGACGTTAAAAAACAAGAACAAAGCACAGAACCTAAAGTAAACAACTGAGCGATTTTAGGAAAATATTTAAAAACAAAATCAACTTATGTATGAATTTTACTTTATGGAGGTTTCCTAGTAGCGGTTGTTTTCCCTACCTCATTCTCAATTGATTTATTCACAAAAATTTCAGGCGTTAGTGCAAGTACACAACTTTTCGGAATGAGTGTAAGTAAAATTATTAGAATTTGATTCATAATTTTCTTAGCGGCTGTATTTGTTGGCCCAATCACAGTTGGTCTATGATCTAAATATAACTTAAAACGTAGATGATTTATTACAGCAGCGCTTCTAACAGGTATAGTATTTTATATTCTATCAATGTTAACATTTGTATTTGGTATTGCCAAAGGTAATTTAGCGGCTTTAATATTTTTCTTTATTTTCGCATTTATTACTGGACTATCATTATGAGGAATTCAAGGTGTGACATTGAACTTGCCACACGAATATAAAGACAATAACCCTAAAACTATTGGTTGAATGTTTGCCTTAATCTGAGGCTTCGGATATATCTTCTTTACAATTGGCGTAATTATTATGGCAATTATAAATATTATCGGAGTTAAACAAGGTCTAAGCGCCTTCAATATAGCAATTATTAAATTTGTAGTTCTAGTTCTATTGTCATCGATTTCGGTTGTTGGTGCTTTAATGATTAAAGAACCATCTCCAGACGCAAAAACATTCCCATACTTTTGTTTCAAAAGACAATCAAAATCTAAATAAAAATTAAAAAAATCAAGAGAAATCTTGATTTTTAAATATCCATTTTGAATGTGTTTTTGCACACTTCTTCTTTTTTTATATCTCCTCGAACACTTCACAAATGTTTTGCGAACGCTTTAACAGCATTGGAAGCTCCAAAAGGAAATTCCACTTGGTAATGTGAGTTCATTTCTTGCATTTTGTAAATAAATTTTTCCCTTGCTAGTATCGAAGCACAAGCGACTTCGAGAGACAAACTCTCAGCCTTATTGGCTAAGATTATGGGCTCATCAATTTTAGCGAATTTAATAAAGTAATCATCTTGGTAAAACTTTGCGAAATACTTTTCAATACTCTTTGTTGTTGAATATTTATCAATAAACACTGCTTGATATTCAACATTTTTGTTTAATAAAGAACTAATAGCACTTAAATGTACAAACATTTTTAGCTCATTAGCATTGTTGTTTTGACTTAAATTGTTATATCCTTTTGGAGTCAATGTGTAAACAGCAAAATGAGTTAATTCACGAATTTTGGAAGCTAAAATTTTTATTTTATTATCTATAATTTTTTTAGAATCGGTTACACCGAGTTCTAATAATTTCTTTTTATTTTCTTGTGGAATTAAAACTGCTGCAGCAATCAATGGGCCGAAATAATCGCCGACACCTACTTCATCAATACCGATAATTAATTTATCATCAAGTTTTAAATCATTGTTATATTCAATTATTTTCATTATTCATCAGATTCTGGATCATTGTATTTGAATTTTCTAAATTTTTGACGAATTTTAAGACTTTTTTGTAGTTCTTCTTCTGGGTTATCAAGGAATTTATTAATGTAATATCCAACCCCACCCTCAGTGTTTTTCTTGTTCAAACGCACTGTTGCGTGTTTTTTAACAGGTTCTGGTGCGTTTTTCATTGCAACAGCAACTTTAGCAACTTTAAACATAGGTATATCATTGTGTCCGTCACCAAATGCAATTATATTTTCCAATGGAATGTCGTAGTAACGGCTTAGCAATGAAATTGCTCTACCTTTATTGACTGAAACATTGGTAATATCGAAAACAGGGGTTAAACCTTCACCTTTTGATCAATATGAAAACTCACCTAAATCACCATATTTAGCTCTTAGATAGTCTCTTAAATCATCAGGGTCGGTTGTTTCTTTAACGTCAAAAATGATTCCTGTTGGTTTTAATGGGATTTTCGTAAAATCCAAACCTACATGAAATTTAGGGTTTTCTCTAAAACCGAAAACTTGTTCCATTGCAAGATCGCGTTTTTGTAATTGTACTCAACCCGGACCTTCAATTGCGATGTTAGTAATTTCTTCTTTAACTTTAGGATCTCCTAAAATATAAAGCATTTCGTTCAAGTTTAGATATTTAATTAACGGGATAAAGTTTTCGTCACTTGGGTTGTGAATTTGAGCACCATTGTAATTAGTTACAACTGTATCTAAACCTAAAGATTTGTATATTGGCCGAGTCGATCTTCAAGGACGACCTGTAATTATAACAACAACGTGTCCTAATTCTCTTGCTCTCTTAATTGCCTCAACTGCTTTTTCGTGAATAGAACCATCAGCACTAGACTTAAGTAAAGTTCCATCCAAATCTATGGCAAACATATATTTTTTATTTTCTACCATGCATTCTCCTTATTTTGTAGTATCATTATTAATTTATTATACATTAAAATTACGATAATTTTATTATCACTCTAATTGATAAAAGTTAATTTTTTTATTAACAAATATGTGGAAAAACGTTTCCATATTTTTCGAATTTATATATTCACAAATTTAATTACATTTTTACCTAAAAATTACTCTATAAGTGTTATTGGTTATTTTTTCACAGCCAATATATCATTTTTCAACAAAAAAAATTATTTTGAATAATCTTAAAAATAAATCATTTACGGAGCAAAATGTATAATATAGGTGGTACATCGTACCAAACACTTAAATTAAATAGTATCAGAGATACACTTACAATAAAGAGGATTATATGCAACACTTAATTAAAATCCTTAGCTCTCAAGGATTATACGGTGCTGTACTAGCGACACTTACCTTTGTGTTGATAGGTTTCTTTGTTACCAAAAAAGGTATTTTCAACAAAGAAATTAACGGAAAACTATCAAAATTCTTACTAGATTTTGCTTTACCATTCCTTTGTTTAGTTGCGTTTATGAAAGACGCAAATGCAAAAATTGGTAAAGAAGTTGGAATTGTAATCGGTTTATCCGCAGCATTCTACATTTTAATTGGTGTATACAATACACTAATTATTAAGTTTGTACCAAAACTTATTTCGCGTAAATTACACGCACAAGCAGTTAGAATGTGAGAAAGAACTGATGGTTCTCAATCACAAGCTAAATTTAAAGAGGCATATGTAAATAGTTATGCTCAAAAATTATTAACTGCTCAAATGATGATTGGATATGCATCATTACAATTCTTCGCTGTTCCCCTAGTGCAAGCATTAGGTTCAGAAGTATTTGGAGGCTTTTCACAAGGATTATTACAGGTTTGAAATCTACCTTACATGATCGGTGCTTTCTCATACGTAAAAATCGCCTACTCGGGCCAAAAAATGAGTAAAGACCAAGTAAAACCAATTATAAAAGCTTTAACAACACCGATGTTAATTGTTCTATATACATCGATGTTACTATGATTAATTCAATTTATCCCTGGTCCAAATACATATTTCGTGACCAGTGCCGCTCAACCATTTAATTTTGCGAAAGCGACAACAGGCGGACACCAATTCTGAGGAGGACTACTAGCTAGATTCCCTGTTCTTACTGCTATTATTCTTCCTGGTGTACAAATCATTTCGCCATTAGCATGAATCGTTATTGGTGGTTCATTGGCTTCATCAGATATCAAAGCTGCTGCTAGAGATAAAGATGTTTGAATTACTACATTAAGAAAATTGGTTGTAATGCCATTAGTGGTATTCTTAATTACTCTAATTTTAGTACGTACTAAATCAATTCAGGTTTCAACAGGAACATTGCTAGTTGTTTTAGCTTCGTGTCCACCAGCTGCCGTATGTATTATTTTCTCGGTTGCCTACAAACACGAACACACCGGATTCACAGCACAGGTTAGCTCACTAACAACATTGCTATGTCTAGTGACAATGCCAATTTGAACTGTTGTTGCTCACACAGTGTTTAAACTATTGGGTTAAACACTATAAACACCATAAACACTCACGGAGATTTGTGAGTGTTTTTCTTTTCAACAACACACAAAATCTCTTGATTATTTTGTTTAGTAACGATTTTATAAATAAAAAATCCAAATACAAGAGGAAGCTTCTATCATCATGTGTTTGGATTTTGTTTATTTGTAATGCTTGTAGTGTGCTTATTGAATTAATTAATAACATAATCAATTCAAACGAGTGTATGGTCGCTTATTTTCGAACGAATGACTTGAAAATCTTTAGGTCATAATGATTTCTCATATTGCGTTCATAATTTTTGATAATAGGTTTTATCGTAGAAACCATTATTAAACGAATTGACTAAATCGAGTTTGAATCATGAATTTTGGTATTTTTCATCTGAAAAGGCTCTTTTTTCGTTTTCGTCAATAATATTTAAATTATCGTTTTCTTTGAATAAAATCTTGTCATATGCGTTTGCATAACCTTGTTTTGAACCTAAACTTGTCTCGTAGTACTCATATTGTTCATTTGGTTTTTTACCACTTGCAGCTTTAATATCATTGTAATAATTTTTATAAGTGTTGTTGTTTTCAAAAATGGCACGGTTTTTAGTCATAATGTTTGTGTCACCACCAAAAATAATACTTGCACTCGGATCTCATTTTTGGAAGTATTTGAATGCATTTTCAATATTTTCTGCTTCAAAAACCTCTTGTGTTCCCTGACCGGCATATTGACTGTCCTGTTCTTGTGGGTGTTTGTCATTTCTGTCTTTTCTAACACCAGGTGAATCTAGGTGAGCAAAAAATGTGATCACTTTTTTACCATTCGATAAATCTTCAAACATTGCTCCGAAAGGAGTTCTTTTATAACTGTAGCCATTATTCTCAATGTTAAAACTACCACTTTTAATTAATTTATATTTCTGTGTATTGTATAAAATTGCAACAACTTCTTTTGTAGCGTTACTTGATTTAGTGTTTGAATCGCTTTGAGGTTGAATAACTTGATCAAAGTTTTCTTCTCCCAATTCATTTAATGTTTTTGTAATTCTTTGAACTTTGTCCCCGTCACGATAATTAACCTCAGTTAGACCAACTATATCTTGTTTTGTTTTGTGTATTGCTTCTGCAATTGCATTTACTTTAATATTTCCTTTTTCGCTGCCGCTACCACCAAAATTTAAAATATTTCAGTGTCCTACACGATTCACATTGCTAGGTTTATAAATTTGAGTTTGAACTTCAGCATTCAACTTCGCATTATCACTTGAAATAGTTCTTTTTGGTTGGTCTTGTTTGGTATTTTGTTTGTTTTTTTCAGTCTTTTTATTGAAAAATTTATCTTTCAATATGTATTTGTATCCGAAATATGATGCAACACCAATTACTGTAGCCCCAATCGTTATACCTGACATTATTTTTGTTTTTCTGTGTTTAGACATACGACCTCCATAGATTAATTTATTATAAATATTTTTCTAAAAATGAAAAATTTTGAATTAACCGGCTAATATGAATAAACAAAATAAAGCGAAAAATCTTTTTTTATATTAAAATATGTATAATATTTAAATATTAAATTAAATAAGGAGAAAATATGGCAAATAAAAACGTTACTGTTGATCACAAAAAATCAGAAATCAGTAAAAAAATTGTTTTATCAGGTGCTGAATGAAGCGATCTGCAAGAAAAAGCAACTCAAGAATTAATTAAAAATCTTAAATTAGATGGCTTTAGAAGAGGAAAGGTGCCAGCAAATATTGCTAAAAAACACATTTCTAAAGGTGCTATTTATGAACAATCAATTAATAAATATTTAAACAATAATTTAAAAGCTATTTTTGAAGAACTTCAAAAAGAAAATGACAAAATCATCAACGTTACACCACTTACAAACATTACAAAAATAAGCGATGAAGAAGTTGAAATTGTTATTGCTTATCCATTAGATGTTGACTTTTCGAATCTTTCAGTAAAAGATGTTAAAGTTGAGTTTGAATTACCACAAACTACCAAAGAAAACATCGATACATACATTCAAGAGAAATTGAGTGCAAACGCATTGCAATTACCTTTAAAAGCTGATGACAAAACTAAATTAGGCGACACTGTAACTTTAAATTACAAAGGTTACGTAAATGATGAAGCTTTTGATGGTGGTGAAGCTAAAAACTTCGATTTAAAATTAGGTTCAAAAACCTTTATCGATACATTTGAAGATCAATTATTAGATAAAAAAGTTGGATACAAAGGAGAAGTTGTTGTTACATTCCCTAAAGAATATCCAGTTGACAAATTAGCAGGGCAAAAAGCAACATTCGATGTTGAAATCGTTGATGCTAAAAGAGCTGAAGATGTTAAATTAACAGACGAAAATGTTTCACTACTTAGAGCAGGTGCTGCAAAAACAGTTGCAGAAGCTACTGACGCATTAAAATGAATTTTACTTAACAACAATGTTGAAGTAAGTCTAAGTGCTTTCTTAGAAAAATACGTTGCTTCAATTCTAGAAAAAAATGATATTGCGTTAAACGACCGTTTGGTTGCTAGCCAAGTAGAAACAAGAATAAACGAAGTTGCTTCGCAATTGAAACAACAAGATATTAAATTTGACGAATATTTAAAAGTTTTAGGTAAAACTGAAGACGAATTTAGAAAACTTGTTTTCGATGAAGAAAAACAAAATATCAAATTTGCTTTAATTGCTCAACATTTAATTAAAGAAGTTGCAACAGAAGATAATGAACCAACAGAAGACGAACTAAAAGCTTTCATAAACGCAACAGTTGCTTCAACAGGTCTTCCTGCAGCATTCATTAAAATGTATTTCTTGAGCGATGAAAACAACAAAAGATCAATTTACTCACGTTTAATTGACAGAAGAAATCTAACAGCATTATTAGTAAAACTTGACAGCAAAAAAGGTAAACAATTAGTTGAAATTGAAAAAGAACTAAACGAAAACTTAGCTAAAATTGCTGACGAATGAACAAAAAGAGCTGAAGAATTAAAAGCTGCTAAAGAAAAAGAAATGGCAGAAAAATCAAAAGAAACTGAAACAGAAGAAGCTAAATAATTTAGAACCAGGCAAAAGCCTGGTTTTTCATATTTTTTCACAAAAACGTATGTATTTTTTTTAAAAAACTCGTTTTTTTTTTTTTTTTTTTTTTGATGTTCATATAATTTTTTCGAAACGAAAAAGGAGAAAAATGCCCGAAGTTTATAAAAAAACAATAAATGTTTCTAATAAAAGACCTATTTCTTGATTAAAAAAATCCGCCGCTAAATTTGGTTTTGAGTTGGAAAAAAGTGTCACTTATTCACAAAGCGTTAATTTAGAATTTATATCTAAATCAGACTCACAACCAAACATGGAAAAACTATCGATGTTATTCGAACAATTTCTTGACTGCGAAAGAGAAAAACAAAAGTTACAAGATAAACTTGACAAATCAAGTTTTCCAGTAATGTGAATGTTATTGCTTTTTCTTACAATAATAATTCCTGTCATTATTGCAATTTTTCACTTTTCAAATATATCGAATATGAAAAAAGAAATTGAGTTGCTAGAGAAAAAGCAAGACGACATTTGTGAAGAAGCTATGGAAATTCTTGGTTAATTTGACTCACACTCCTGTGTGAGTTTTATATTGTATTATTAAGCAAAAAGAAGTGGTTAAAATGTGTTCTTTGTTAAAATATACATATTAACAAAGGAGCATTATGTTAAATATCGTTTTATATCAACCTGAAATATCACCTAATACCGGAAATATTATTCGTACTTGTTATGCATTAGGAGCAAAATTACACATTATAAAACCGCTAGGTTTTGAATTGCTGCCAAATAAATTATCTAGACCTGCGGCAGGTAGATTATTAAGTGATATTCAACATGAAGTTCATGCTTCATATGAAGATTTTCATAAAAAATATTCTAACAAGAATATTTGATACATAACTCGTTATGGATTGCGAACATATGTTGAACCTAATTTTTTGAAAATAGCTAAAACAGAAGGTGAAATTTGAATAATGTTTGGTCGTGAGTCCACCGGAATTGATAAAAAAATACTTCACGATAATCTTGATAATTGTTTAAGAATTCCGATGGTGTCGGCAATGAGAAGTCTTAATTTAGCTAATTGTGTGTCAATTATTGGTTTTGAAATCATGCGTCAATTAAACTTCGATGGATTAAGTGTTTTTGAAACCCAAAAAGGCAAAAATTACTTGGAGAATATAGATGAGTAATTTGATATCTAGTACTGAAAATAAATTAATTAAACGAGTTAAAAAGATTTTAAAGGGCGACAAAACTCATTTTGTGATTGAAGGCAAAAACATTATTCAAGAAGCAATAAATAATAATATTAAAATTGAACAAATTTTTGAATTAAACAACACAAATTTATTCAAAAATTCAATAAAAATTACTGACAATGTTTTAAAAGCGATTGCAAGTGCAAAATCTCCGGAAGGTTTTGTTGCTTTGTGTAAAAAACCAGAAAATTTTACTGTGGGCAAAAATATTGTCTTTTGCGACAATGTTCAAGACCCTGGCAATATAGGCACAATTATTCGCAGTGCAATTGCGTTTGGCTACGATACTGTTTTTACAAATGTTAATGTTTATAACCCTAAAATTATTCGTTCAACACAAGGGGCAATATTTAAAATCAACATAATTAATTATTCAGATTCAAAAGAAGAAATTGCAAAGTTAGCAAAGACAAACAAAATTTATATTACAACTCTAGATAAAGACTCAAAACCATACAACACAATTTCTTATCCAAGATCGAATAAAGTTATTGTTTTAGGCAATGAAGGACACGGAGTAAATAAAGAATTATACTCATTCGCTACTGAAAAAGTATACATACCTATTGAATTTGAGAGTCTTAATGTTGCTGTTGCGGGTGGTATAATTTTGAGTAGAACATACAATGGAGAAAACAATGAATAAAGAAGAAATTTTAGAAAGATTCCATAATATCGGCCGTGAGTTTAACGGCTACAGCGTACCTGAAACAACAGCAATCATTGATGATTTAGTGTTTTTATTGAATGAATGCGAAAAAAAGATAAATATTTTGAATAATACTTTAATGAGTGAACTAATCAAAAATCAAAATTTAGAAAATGAAATTAGCTCCTTAAGATTTAGTAAGAAAATAGAGGGAGGAAGTAGTGATTAAAATATCCGATGAACACAAGAATTTAATCAACTGATATCCGGGCCATATGGCGAAAGGAATGCGTGAAATTAAAACAAACGCAACTATTGCTGATGTATTTATTATTGTTTTGGATGCACGTTGCCCAATCAGTAGTTATAATGAAGATTTTGATGCTATTGCTCCTCATAAACCAAGATTGTTTGTTATTACCAAAAGCGATTTAATGGACAAGACTAAAAAAGCAGTTATTGAGCAACGCTTCAAAGGTTCAACATTATTGTGACTTGACTTAAGAAAACAAAAAAGCCGTTCAATAATACTGAATAATATTGAAAAAATCACAAGAGAAAAAGTAAAACGTGATAAAGAAAAAGGTTTACTGATTTCTAAAATTAAGGCATTTGTTTTAGGTGTTCCTAACGCAGGAAAAAGTACGTTAATTAATCTTTTAAGTCAGAAAAAATCTTTAAAAGTTGCTAACTTTCCTGGTGTCACGAGAGCAAAACAGTGAGTAGCTATTGACAATTTTTATTTCATGGATACTCCTGGAATTTTGATTCCTAAACACGAAGACCAGGAAGCAGCCACAAAACTGGCTATGATAGGCTCAATTGAAACTAAAATATTCCCAATCATGTTTCTTGCTAATTCATTTCTAACAATCATTCACAAATATTACGCACACAGATTTAAAGAGGAACTGGGTATTGAAATCAGCACACATGACGAATTAAGCGACATTGATAAACATAATATATTTTCGGCTTTAGCCAATCTTAGAGGTTTTAAAGTTAATAATAAGATAGACTTAAATCGAACATATAAGTTCTTTTTAAATTGAGTTCGTAATTTAAAAAATGTTACTTACGATTAGGAGAAGAAATTATGAAGAAAAAATACACATTAGAACAAAAAATCGAAACATGAGAAAAAGTTATTGATAAAAATGCAGAGCATTTTAGATCACGAACTTTATTGTCTCTTCAGTCATCATCGTTAATGGTATTGATTATTGGTACTTTGCTTGGGTTGATAACTTACTCTTTAATTAAATCTAATAATACAACACCAACAGCCAATCTTATATCAGGAATGGTTTTATTGATTCTAGCGTTTATTGTTTCTGTTTGATGATTAGTTGCTAATGTTTTAATAATGGTTATTGTCTCAAGAGTTATTAAAGGGGCAAATGTACAAGACCAAAGAAAATTAATTAGAGCATGAATCATAGCAGCTTTCAAAAGATATCCTGATAGATATTTACTACCAATTAGTGACGAAGAATTTAAAGACCAAATAGAACAGTTAAAAAGCGAAAAAGATAGAGAAGATACAAACGATAAAAATAACCAATAATTTTTTTATAACAAAAAAAGCACTTGATAGTGCTTTTTTGTTATTCATTATACAAACCGATTTTATCGGGATGTAAAGGATTTTTATTGATGTCTATTTTTTTAATTACACCTTTATCAATATGAACGACACGATGACACATTGCTGACATCGCAGGGTTATGACTAACCATAACAACTGTTGTTTTTAAATCTCGATTGATATTATATAAAGAGTTTAACACAATTCTTGTTGTCTGCTCATCAAGTGCTCCTGTTGGTTCATCAGCAAAGATTATTGGGGCATTTTTTGCTAACGCACGCATAATCGATACACGTTGTTGTTGACCACCAGACATTTGTGAAGGAAATTTATTTATTTGATCTCCCATGCCGTAAGTATTCAATAACTCGGTTAAATCTAAACGTCTAGATTTATCTTTTTGTAATCAGACACCAGTCATTATGTTGTCGAAAGTATTAAGATTTTCTAACAAGTTGTAATTTTGGAAAATGAAACTTACAGAATCTCTACGAAATTTGGTTAATGTTCTGTCAGAATGATAAGGCAAATTGATATTGTCGACAATAATATCTCCCAATGTAGGTCGATCTAAACCAGAAATAAGATTCAATAACGTTGATTTACCGCCGCCGCTGACACCAAGAATTAAAACAATTTCGCCACGTTTGATTTCTAGGTTGATGTGTTTTAAAACTTTTGTTACGACATTGGCTGTGACATAATATTTACTTACATTTCTAACTTCAATTATGTTATCGTTGGTGTTTTGGTCTTTTTCTTTACCGTCTTTTTTTCTTTTGTATTTAGCAATTCGCTTAAGAAAACGAGCGACACGTGAAGGGACAACAAAACTTCTAGCTTCACCGATTGAATCAGCGATTTCAAAAATGTTTTTAGTTGTAATCTTATCTTTTACAATAAATTCACCGGTTTGCGATTGTAGATTTAAATACTGAGTTTCTTCAGGGCTAAGTTTATTTTTTTTCTTAAATCAATTTTTGTTTATCTTGCTCATTATTTTCCTTTCAATAAGTCAACAGGTTTCATTTTATTGACTGTGATTCAGGTAATAAACGAAGTTACTATAAATATAGCAAATATCAATATGGTTGTAATCAAGACGTGCACTCATGATAGAGATAACGATAGTGCAATATTAGTGAAATTCAACAAGAATATATTGAATATGTGTATTGTTAGAATTACTGCTGGAATAGAGAATAATATTGCTATTAAAATGAATGGAATATAAACACCGAAATACATTTTGGTTTTTTCTTTTTGGTTATATCCAAGTATAGATCAAATAGCGATGTTTTTTTGGTTCTCACCAATCATTATCGTTGACATAATCACTAAAATAATCAGTGATATTGTAAAACTCAAGGCAATTATAACAAATGATATTGACTGAATTGTTGAACTGATTTGAGTTATGAAGCCGGCTTCAATGTCTTTTGAGTCAATTGATGTTGAAAGGGCAACATAGATTTTATTATTGTATGCTTCAGAGAATTTAGTTAATGCTTCTTTAGGTTGTTGACGAATATTATCGTATGTTGCTTGATCAAATTTTGTTTTTGAAGAGTCTAAAAATTTCATTATCTGATCGGCTGTTAATGTTTTGGCTAGAACACCATTTGTTGGATTGAATATTTGATCAAACATTGATTTTAATGTTTCAGGCGAAGTGCTTGAAATATCAAATGAATCAATACCCGATCAGTAACCGCTCATTGAATATAGGCCAGTTGATTGAGTTACTTGTAGAGGCTCTTTATTATTGGTTAAAATTCCGTTAAATTTGATAAAATCACTCGGTAGATTAAATGCGTCAAATCCGATTAGCTTATTGGCTGCATCATATGTTGTTATATATTCGGAATTAATGTATGTTGAGTTAATGCCGACAATTTCAAAGTTTGCTTTGTATTTTTGAGCATTTTCGCCATTGATTTGAGCAAGAATTTTGTTATGGAATCTATTGATGTGATTATCAATACTTAATTCAAGTTTATCTCCAACTTTCAATAGACTTTTTCTTGCAACTGTCTCGTTGATTACCAATGGATAAACATTTTCTTTGTTAAATGAATACAATTTTGTGTATAAATCATCACCGTTTTTGTTTTCTAACTTAACATAAGGTGAATTGTTTTGGTAACCATAAATTTTTATTTCATTACCATTCATATTTGATGATAGATATGTATAAACTTGGTCATGTTTTTCATTAAATTGCACACCGCCAAAACTAATGAAATAATCATTAATCGTAGGGCCGTAAATTTGACCAATGTCATTCAATCAATAATCGTATTTTGAATAGTCTGGTTCTACACCATTAGGAGCCTTGTTGATTAATGTTGGGTCCAATTCTTCCTGTCTAATTCGTTCTTCAAGAATTCTGTATCCCTTAATTAAGAAGTTACGATACTCTAGACGAATATTTTTCTCAGTTGTTATTGGTTTTAGTTGATATTCATCACCATCTCAATAAGCATACACAAATTTACCTTGTTTTTCGTATGGTGAACGATAGTATTTGAAGAAACTTACATTTTTATCACGTGAGTTACGTAATGCAAGATTTTTCGAAACTGGGTCAACAAATCAGTGCAATTCAGTTTGATAGTTTTGTGTTTTTTCTAATAAAGCTCCAACTTTATCTCTCGATTTGTCAATTTTTGCTTTTTGAGAATCAGGCATCGAGTTATAAGCAACTAATCATGGGTCGGCCGATACTCCGGCGTCAACTTTAATTGAAGCAGAGAATTGAGTTAGAATGTGCGAATCAAAACTTGAGTCAGAAGCATTTTTTATTCCGTTTAAACCACCTTTGTTTATAACAGATGAATAACCAGGTCTAAAGTAATCAAATATCTCTCTTTGTGACTCAATCGATTCACCAATAGGCGTATAAATGTTTTTGCTTAAATCTGTAGGTGAATATAGTTTATATGGACCACCTTCAATAGTAGGCGTCTGTAAATCAACCTTAAAGGTGTAATGTCTGTTTAGATATGTCTGGTTTATTGTCTTCTTGAATGTATTGTGGGAGGCAATACCAAACATTGTCGTCACACCTGTTAACATTACACTAACAGCAAATGCTGTTAATTTTCAGAAGTTGTTTAATGCCAAGACAAATGAGAATCTCGACTTAACATTTGCTTTTGGTTTAAGTTTAAAGTAGTTGGTAAGTAGTTTCGATTTTGGTGTAGTTACAATTCCTGTGATTAACTCATTAGGTTTATAACGCAAGGAAATTAGGGAAACAACAAAGATCAATAAACTCATTCCAATAAATGGTATAAATACTGTAAAAATCATTGAAATTCAGTTAAATCTTATTGTTTCTTTCGGCAATGTTCAATAGCCGGAGAATATTTCAAGCAACACGAGTTGTAATTTATTACCAATGGTGTAGCCTAATACCCCACCAATAACGGAAGTAACAAGAGCAAAGACAGTAAGTGAGAGAGCAATTTGTCATGCCGTATATCCTTGGGCAACAAGAATACCTAAAACTTTGTACTTGTTAGCAATGTATCTTTTAATAATAAATATAATAGAAACACTGACAACTAATGACAAGACAATTAGCACAGATAATGTTGTAATTTCAATTAAGTTAATCATTGAACCGACAGTATTTATTCTTAGTGCTCTTTCGGGGTTAATTGGGTCAATTTCGCTAGATAGGAAAACCCTTTGTAATTTGTTTGAATCACTTATTGATGAATCAACAATTTTTGTGATTTCTTTTTTAAGTTCTTGGTTGCTAATTGAACCATTGTTTTTAACGAGTAATGATTGTTTAATTACGTTACCACGATATGCTAATTTGACACGTGAAAAACCATAATTGTTGACATAGACTAAAGCTTGACTTTCAGTATTTACTTGTAAATTATTTTCGTCAATAACTGGATAAATATAATCAACAGTGGTTTCCTCACCAACAATTATGAATTTTACCCCGTTAACATTAAGAATGTATTTTGTGTCTAAATTATTGACAAAATCATTAATTTGTAAAGGATCGCTCGGAATTGTACCGTTAAAAATCTCCTTATTATTTTTAATTAAGTAAGCGAAATTAGCTTTAGCAACATAACTCGAAGGCGAGTTAAAGACAATTTCTTTAATTTCTTTAGGTTCAACAATATCTCTAATTAATTCAGGAATTATTTGGGCGATATTGACTCCGAAAATAGGTGGAAGAATTTGTGAATTTGATTGTAATTCAGCTATTACAGGGCCATCAATTAGAAGATTTTGATTTTCATCTAAGTTTAGCGGAACCAATGAAGTATCTTTGTCAATAAATGCTGTTTCTAATAGGTTATTTAGTTGTTTATAGCTATCGCTATTTTCATCAATTAACTCTTCAAAATTACCAATCTTATTAAGCACTAAATAAGCTAAATTACCGTTGATTAAATTGTTGTCTTGTTTTTGTGACGCAAGGAATGTCAACGAAACTTCAGGGAAGACAAATCTTAAGATAGGGTTTGTGATGGTGCTTGGTATATCAAATATTTGCGTTGGTAATGATGGTGTAATTTTTGAAATCATTAAAGCCGCAATTTCTTTAACTGAGTAGAATGAAGGTTTTGACATGTAATTGTCAATAAATTTACTGATTACATAGTGATAAATACCATTTTGGTGTGTTGTTGAATTCGAACTGAATTTAGCACTCGCACCAATATAAGATAATTGAGTAATAAGCAATTGTTTATTGTTAAGTATTCAGTCTTTGTATTGCGGATTTGACGCTACTAATTTTTGAACATCAGCATTTATAAAATCACCATTTGCATCAGTATTGAATATATCAACAGTTCTATGATTTGCTAAATATTCAGTAATGTAGTAATCTAATGATTTTTCAAAAGGAATGTTTTCGTTTGCTGATTTGGCTTGTGATAGTTTTAATACACTTGGCTTAATAGCGAAAGCAAGGAAATCCTTAACAAATTTGTTTGCTTGAATTATGTTAGCATCTTTATTCAAATACATTTGAACATAAGACAAGTAAATATCGAAAGCTTGTGGTGCCAATGCATATTCGTTTTCGATTTCAACACCTGCTGTAGATTCGATTATTTTCTTAATAATTAGTCATGAACTATTACCATCTTCAAATTTTGCTAAATCAAATAGTAAGTCAGTTCCTGTTTTTTCGTTTTCATCTAGGAAAGTGTTTGTACCACCTTTTGTTTGTTGAATAAATTCTAATAAATTACTAATTTTTTTAATTAATTCATTTTTTGAAATATCAGCTGTTATGATGTTAAATTCTCTAATAAACGCACTGTCTTGAATTGCAAAATCATTTAAATTGAACGTTTCTAATTTTGAATTTGAAACATAGTTCAATAGATTTGTCAATTTTTGTTCGTACACATAATTTTTAAATAATTTATTACTGTTGTTTTTAAGCAGATTAGTGAAAATACCTAAAAAGTCAAAGAAAGAAAGTTTTTCATCATCATTATCAGGTACATAAACTCTTTGGTTTGTCCCTTTTATCTCAATTTCTTTAACTTTATCAGATAAGTTAAACATTTTAATAATATTCTCTTTAAATGTACGGTTTGAACCAGGCAAACTAAATATTGATTTTAAAAATGATATTATGCCCGCTTTCGGTGAAATTCTATCTAAAGCAACGTTGTAGAATTTATCAACATATTTAGAAGTCTGCTCATCAAATACTTTATGACTGTATTTAACTAGTTTTGGTTTTATTGATTTTGATAATTCGTTAGCCAAAATATTAAAGTTAATACTATTTATGAAATTGATGATGCCCTCTTTAACATTTGAATAAGTAGGGTCATTTTCATCGATTACTGTGATTTTTCTAACTATAGGTTTTAATGGTTGAATTAAATCTGGCACAAAATTTTGTAATAACCGATAAATAATTGAATTTGTATTATCTAAGTCAATTACATAAGATAAATCAAGGTTTTGAATTAATTCTGATAGGCCTTCCTTCAATAAGTTTTGATTAATTGATGAGAAAATTCATTCAATCATTCGTCCACTACTTAATTTGGTTACATATTCAATGTTATTTTCAACAATTACTTTATTGTTGTGGTTTTCAAATCATTCATGAGCAAGCTCGCTGAATTTTTTGATATCAATTGAATTTACTATTTTGATGAATGAATCAATAAATTTTGTTGGTGATATTGAAGATTTAGCTAAAGCTTCAGGGGAGATAAAACTGTTTAGATCAATGTTGCCTAATACCTTGATTGTTTTAAACAAGTTATCGACTTCTAAAGCTAATAGTTCTTTTTGATGTTCAATATCTTTATTGTTAGTTATTTGTTTATTGGCTTGTAATAATATTCTTGAAATTATTTGTTTTAACAAATCACCACTCGATGTATGGCTCAATTCGTAAGCAAAATCAATCATTAATTCAGGCAGAATACCTTTATTTAGTTTACCGTTGGCAAACACAGCGGCAAAATTGTGTTTGTTCAACACTTTTTTCATTATTTTTGATATTTGTAGTATTTGCTCTACCGTTAGAAAATCTTTTTTAATTAAGTCTGAGTTAAATAAATATTTTTCAATAGTTTCGGGCAAAATATCAATTCTGCCATTGCGTAAAACATCATTAATTAATTCAGATTTAGGAGATAAGAAATAAATTGGAATGTAATTAACATTATCGAATTCTTTATCTCTAAGCGTTCAACCTCTACCGCTAGTTTTAATATTTTTAAGGGCTATAGTTAAATTATTTTTTGACAAGAACCGAGTTAGTAAACCAATATCCATACCTTCATATGGCATATTTTTTGTGTATTCGACTATGTATTTATTGTTTTGTTCTAAAACAATTTTAAATTTATTACCTACAGCAAAAACACCTAAATTATTTGTTTCATTATTGTGATTTTTATCATCGTTAGCAAAGTCGGCTAACATTACTATTTTTGCGTTGTTTATAATTTTTTCTTGTCCGCTTTGTTCACTAATATCAATAACATCAGCAAAACGATACATAGGTGATACATATTCGGGATCTGGATATAAGTTTTTTGATATTGATTGAATTAATAAAGCAGCAACAAATGGGTTTAGTTGTGGTGAATTGTATAAAGAAGTAGTTGCACTCTCAAGTTGAGTTAATGCAGTTGGTTCAAGTTTTTCATTGTACAATGAACCAACATTTAATTTAATTCCCGAAATTGAATAATTTTCATCTCCGGAATTGATAAAATGAAACACATTTTGTTTCCCTGTTTCTTCATTAATTCCGTCAACAGTTATTGTTTGTCTTAAACCAATATTTTCATTGCCAACAATGTCAATTATCCGATTAACTATCAATTGTTTGGTAGCGTCATAAGCTTTCGCATTGATGAATGTATATTTTTCACTCAAAAGATTTTGGTTATTCAATAATTCAAGTTTTTCTTGATTGCTTAGTTTAATAAAATCATCTTGTGCTTTGCCAAATAATGACTTTGTTTCAATATCTATTATTGAAGTTGAGTTATTTTGTGATATTTTATAAGGTTCACCCAGTAAATTAACTCTATTATCATTAGTGAATAATTTTACACGTGAGATATCAGAAAAGTCAAAACCATCACTCAGCGGCAATTCTGTTTCAATGGTTCTTGCGTGTTTTGGATCAAGAACCCACTCACCGCTTAAATTTTGTTCAAATGGCGTATAAGTGTTTGTTTTTAATTTAACTCAATTTGAGAATGTTTCAAGCTCGTTTCAATCGTCATTTCGATTTTGAGCACGAATATCACCTAATGACTGAATATATGTTTTAAAGGCACCGGTTCATTTATTTTTGCTTTGTTCTTTGTCAACAAAAGAAGTATAGTAATTATTTCTTAAAAATTGGGTCTGACTTTTGTTGTTTATAATTCATGATCCGTTAATTTTTAAGTCAGTACCATTTTCAATAACTTTATTGATATTTTTCTCTATGTTGATTGGTTTTTGTGAAAATAACGAAAGTGGTATTTGGTTTTCAAAAACACTTAACTCATCGATTGTGTTTTCGTAATTTTTAATAATATTATGCAAATCTTTATGCGGGTTTGTTTGCACAAAAACTGTAGTACCATTTTGCTCGGCTCGCTCGAAACCTAGTGCAGTTGCTATTGCGTGTGGCGGCACTATAAATGCTTTATTTTCGTTTATTCACTTAGATGCTTTTTGGAAATTTTCAGTAATTTCTTTAGTTTCAACATTGATATAAAGCGAAGCAACCTGTGTTGCGTACAATCTGTCTTGAATTGTTTTGAAGCTTATAATTTTCCCTAATTGAACATCACTATCAAAGTGAACATTTTCACTTGGCTGAATTGACACATTTTCAGTCATATGTGAATAAAAATTGTCTTGATATTTATAAACATCGAAAGAATGGTTGTTGTAAAGAGAAATTCTTGCGTTATTTGGATCATTAAGAATAAAATCGATTGATTTATCTGTAATATTATTGCTTTTTTCTGCTAAAAATATTGAGTAAAGATTCAACAAGTCGTCACGATGGAAATATTTATTGTTCAACTCAGGATCATTGATTCCTAATTCACTAAAAGGAATATATTCACTTAATGAGTCAGTGTATAACTCGTTTTGGTTAGCGAATAAATATTCCTTAGCCGCTTGACCATAACTGTTATATAAGCTTTGGTCAATGTCATAAATAATTGGTGTATACCCTTTTTTTCCGGTTGATGAGAGTGTTTGTGAGCTCTCGCCGTTAATGAAATAACCTTGATTATACGCATCCCCTTGAGTTGGAAGGTTTAAATCAACACTGACATCATGCAGTTTTGAAACACGTTTATAATTGTTAAATCCGCCAACGATTACGTTGCCGACATTAGAAAGTAAAGTGATAACTGCTGAGCTTAAAAATACTAAAATACTTAAGCCTATAACAACCACTTTATTTTTACTTAATGACTTAAAAACTTCCTTAAATAATCTTCACATATTTACTCTCTTTAATTTATCTACTATATTACATTAATATTTATATATTATAATGTAATTTATTTTATGTGTATAACGCAGGAATCTCATGAGGGTATGAAAAAAACACAGTTGCCTGTGTTTTTTTAGTTATTATTTTTCTTCGATAACAAAGATTTCTTCACCTACGTGGATTTCTTGACCTGGTTCAATTAGAACTTCAGCAATAACACCTGTTGTTGGTGCGGGAATTTCTGATGTCATTTTATCAGTTTCAACTGAGAATAGGTTATCTCCTTCAGAAACTGAGTCACCTACTTTAACAAATACTTCAGCAACTGTTCCTTCGTGTAGTCCTTCTCCGATGTCTGTAAATTTCATTCTAAACATATTATAATTCTCCTAATAATTCTGGTTTTTGTAGTAATTCAATAATTCTATTATTCAATCTGGCCATATCAGCACCATCTACTCAACGGTGGTCTGCAGCAACAGATAAATAAATTTGTTTTGATGGCGCGAATGAACCATCTTTGTTTACGATAACTTCGTCCATAATGGCACCAACTGCAAGAATACCTACTTGACCACCATTTGGAATTGGTGAACCATGTAGTACACCAACAGATCCAACATTAGTGATTGTAAAGTTTCCGCCCGCCATATCTTTAGGGCCAATTTTTCTTTCTTGTGCTAATGCAGCAAGACGAACAATTTCTTTTTGGATTTCAACAACAGAAAGTTTTTCAACGTTTCTGATTACTGGAACTAATAATCCAAATGGTGTATCAACAGCAATATTAATATTTACTGAATCTGGATATGTAATTTCTCCGGTTTCTGCGTTTCATGAACCTAAAAATGCAGGAAATTCAGTTAAAGCGATTGCGGTTGCTTTAGTAATTCAAGATAAAAATGTTAATTTAACACCATCTTTTTCTAAAACTTTAGCAACATTTGCTTTACGGTAATTTCACAATGTTGTTGCATCACCTTTACGTGTAAGTGCACAATATGCGATGTTATCCATTACATTTTTAAGGTTTTTAGCAATAGCTTTTCGAATTGGTGGAATTTTTTCTACTTTAGCTACTAGATCTTTTGGTTTAATCATTTCTGACATTTGTTATCCTCTTTTCTATAAACCTTATTAATTTAATTTTTTATTATTTATTTTCAGCTTTAGCTTTTAATCTTTCAAGAATTGCTCTTTCACGTGGTGTAAGATCACCATCCTTAACTTCTTCTTTTTTTGGAGCAACATTTTTTGTAGCTTTTTTAAATGATGAAAAATCTAGCATTTCATCTGAAACTTTAATTTGTCCTACAACAGCAGGCGCGCCTTGTTCTTTTTTTTCTTCGTTTGACATGTGTGTCTCCTTGTTGTGAAATATAAATTCGAATTTATTAATTCTGCAATTTGACGATAATGGATGTATTGATGCATGACAATACAATCGCTAAACTGCTATCATTATTATATATTAAAATCAATTCCATATAAATTTATATTTACTTATTAAATTTGGTTTTTTATTACTTTTTTAAATTTAAATAAGTCTTTTTGAAAAATTAAAAAATAAGCAATTTATTTTGATGACATACTTTATAGGAAATTGTTCCCATTATGGAAATTTGTGGAAAAATAAAGTTCATATTTTATAAACAAAGACTTTTATGTTTCATTTTACTAATTATATTTATTTTAAGTGATATTGGTCCTTTGCTAAATCGTACAAAAAATAATAAAAAATTTTTTTATAGATAAAAATCTTTTTTTATCAATCTTTTTTCTGTAAAGAATATAAAATTAAAATGTACAAAAAATAAGTTTTTTAAGGAGATAAAATGGCGAATTATAGTAACTATATAAATGACTTACTAACAAAAAAAAGTAAGGAAAAAATTCTATCTGTTCTATTTATAGACGGTGATGATAAAAGATCAAGAGAGGCAGCTCTTTTTCTACAAAAAAATAACTTAGCCAAACCAGTAATGCTTTTAGAAACAAGAGATCAAATCGTTGATGACGGGTTAAAAAATATTGTTCTAGAAGATGAAAGTGAATCAATTGAAAAATATGCTCAATTAATGGCCGAAATCAGAAAGGGTAAAGAAACAATTGAACAAACACGCGAACTATGTGCTTACCGTCCATATTACGGTGCGATGATGATTAGAAATAAAGACATTGATAGCGCAGTTGGCGGCTTAATTTATTCAACACAAGATATTTTAAGAGCCGCTTTTAAATGTGTTGGTCCTAAACCAGGTGTTAAAACAATGTCATCTATTATCGTAATGCACAAAGGCGACGAAAAAATTATTTTCACAGACCCTTCAACAGTTCAAAAACCAGATGTTAATCAACTAGTTGATATTGCAAAAAATGCCATTGATTTTGCTAAATCAATGAACATGAACTCATTAGGTGGATTCTTAACATATTCAACAAATGGTTCAGGAAAAGGGGAAAACCCTGATTTAGTTAGAGAAGCAGTGAAATTATCATTAGAAAAAGGTTTAAATGTAATTGAAGGTGAATTACAATTTGATTCAGCATATGACTTAAATGTTAGAAAACACAAATTCCCATCAGCAACGCAAGAACCTACCGGAGTTTTTGTTTTCCCTAACTTAGAAAGTTGCAACATCGCATGTAAAGTTGCACAAAGAATGGGCGGATATGGTGCTGTTGGTGCAATCATGGTTGGTGTTAACGGTGCAATTAATGACTTTAGCCGTGGTGCCACTGTACAAGATGTCATCGATGTTACATCGATCACAATATTGAAAGGATATGATTTTCTATAATGAAAAAAATATTAACAGTTAATGCCGGTAGCTCAAGTTTAAAATGAGCTTTATATTCATACACTAAAATGGAGGTTCTAGCTAAAGGATTATGTGAACGAATTAATCTAGACGGAAACATAATTATTAAAATGAATGGTAGAACATACGAACACAAAGTTGATTTACCTAATCATACAGTTGCTGTTGCCGAATTATTGAAATTTTGAGGAAAAATCGGTGTGGTAAATGATTTTAGCGAAATTGAAGTTGTAGGTTTTAGAACCCCATTCGCAGGCCACAACTTCCTTTCGCCAGTAATTTTTGACGAAAATGTTAGAGCAGGCATTCAAGAAGCTACTAAATTTATACCTTTACATGCACCAGCAACTCTAGATGCTGTAGCCGGTTTTGAAAATTCACTTCCAAATGTAACAAAAGTTATTTGCCAAGATACAGCATTCCACACATCAATTCCAGATGTAAACAGAATATTCCCAATTGCACGTGAGTGAAGTGATAAATTCCACATTTTTAAATTCGGATACCACGGTCTTTCACATGAATATGTAACACACAAAATGCAAAAAATTTTGAACAAGAAAAAAGTTAATGTAGTCATTGCACACTTAGGTTCAGGTTCTTCTGTTTGTGCTGTTAAAGATTCTAAATCTATCGATGTTACTGTTGGTTTTAGTTCATCGGACGGATTGATGATGGGAACAAGACCTGGAGCTATTGACCCTGGAATTACAGATTACTTAGTTCGTGTTGAAAAACAAGATATTCAAGAAGTTCACGATATGATGGTCAAAAAGTCAGGACTTTTAGGTGTATCGGGTGTATCAAATGACATTCGTGACTTACACGATGTTTACAACACAAACAATAATGCAAAACTTGCTATAGACATTTTTGTTGCTAGAGCAGTTGATTATATTTCAAGTTATTTAAATAAAATTGGCGAAAGAATCGATGCGTTAGTATTTACTGCCGGTATAGGTGAAAACGACCCTGTTATAAGAGACATGATTGTAAAAGGATTGAACTCATACCGTATTAAATTATCAGCACCTAAAAACGTGCAAGATTATAATGATTTTCTTGAAATTTCAACTCCTGCATCAGAATTCCCTGTATTTAAAGTTAGAACTAACGAAGAAATTATTATAGCTCGTTATGCAAAAGAATTAGTAAAATCACATGATGAATAATTAAAAAATGTCTTTGTAAAAAACAAAGGCATTTTTTAATATTCCACAGACACAAAACAGCGCTCAATAACTGCATAAATTGAATCGAAATTATTATTGTTTCTATCTGAAACAATAAGTTTTATATAATTCAAACATGAATAAAAACACAAAAAATTGGAATACGTTCCGTAATATCACTGAAGTTATTGTCACTTCTTCACGTGATATGTCTAAAATTGATGATAAACATCACACAATGACAAAAATTCTTCGTCGTATCTATATGATAACAATATTTATTGTCTATTTCACATCTCTTTCAGCTATAGCCGCTGACAAAAGCGTGATAGAAAATCATAAATTTTTAAGTTACCTATTAGGTATAAACGACTTATTGGTTATTATCATTGCAATTGCCGATTTTTTCCTATGGTTCTTAATATCGTTTAAAGGCAAAAAGCCGTTGCTAAATCTAATTAAATTTCCATTTAGTTTTATCGGTATATTATTGATTTTGATAATGGTGCCATCAATTAATCAACTTTTAATTTACACCGGTTTTTCCAAAACAGAAGCTTCTAAATTACGTTATTTAGTCCTTGTTCGAATAATCAGATTATTTTTCTTGCTTTCTTATTTCAAACCATTTGCTGCTCTATTTAGTGTCTTTAAAAAAGAAAAATCAGTATTAATATACACGTTTATATTCATTATATTTGTGATTTTAATATTCTCTATTATCTTTTACTTAGAAGAATATGACAAAGTTACCGGAATATTTATGAAAAAAGAAGGCCAAACAGTACCGGATGGAAATCAGTTTTTAAAGGCAATATATTTTACAACCGTAACGATGACAACTATTGGTTATGGCGATCTAACTCCGGCAACACAAACTGGTCGAATAATGGTAATTGTGCTTTCATTAATTGGTATAGCAATATTCGCCATACCAAGTGGTGTTATTGCTGGTGGTTTCATTCACGAATTGAAATCTCAATTAGAAAATAAAAAACGAAGCAAAAAATAGCATCAAAATTTGATGCTATTTTTTACTTATCTAGTTCTTTAATTAAGTCATCGACATTGTCGAATAAATGCCCGTTAGCTTTAACTGCTCCAATAACAAATAAATTGAAATACATAAATTGAGATTCAGCTTTTGAATTACATATTAAATCCAAGCGTGCATCATTTCTTTGTAAATAACCTGTACGTCTAGAATCTGTAATTAGCCCGTAAATTTTCATTCCTCTTTGAGCCGCCATACCAATTTCTGCTGCCACTCCTGGATCTATTACTAATCCATCTAAAACTGCGACAATAATTTGTGAATCTTCCAATTCTTTTTTGTCAGCTAGATATATTTTTTCTGAATCAGCAACTTTTGTTTTATCGTTAATTGAAAAGTTTTCTTGTGGTAAATAGACCTCATATTTACCTAATTCTCTTATTCTTTTCACAACTTGCTCGTTAAATGCTAATTCCGCTTGCGAGAATAAAGCGTTAGCAAAATAAATCTTTTTCATATTGTTTTCTCTCCTTGTTCGTACACTCTAATTATAGATATATTGAGGACGTAACAAATAAAATATTCATTAAATTTTACTATGCTAATTCAGCTTAAAAAAATCAAATTTTACTCATATTAATTCAGTATTTATTGACAAAATTAGTTGATTTATGTTTGGCAAATTAGATATATAAAAAATTTAAACAAATGTTTTTGTTTAAATTTTATTGCTTTATATTGAATAGTAATTTTTAGACTGATTTTGAAATGGTAATTATTAATTATATGGTGCCAATTACGGGAATCGAACCCGTGGCTATTGATTACGAGTCAACTGCTTTACCACTAAGCGAAACTGGCATTTAAAGCAATTAGATTGCTTTTAAAATTATTGTTTGTTTTTTACCTTTTTTGAAAATGGCGAATTTATTGCCGTATTTTTGAGGGTTGAATTGTGTTGTTTCGCCAATGATTTGGTCATCAATTCTAAGTGCCTTGTTATTGATAAATTCTCTCGCTTCTCTTTTTGAAGA
Organism: Mycoplasma sp. HS2188; assembly: GCF_025209835.1. NCBI lineage: Bacteria > Bacillati > Mycoplasmatota > Mollicutes > Mycoplasmatales > Mycoplasmataceae > Mycoplasma > Mycoplasma sp. HS2188. Next base: position 109,972 of record NZ_JAOAOI010000002.1, read on the forward strand.
AATGAATTTATTCATTATTAAGTTATCGACTATATTTTCATTGATTGCAATATTTGAAACTGGTAAATATAATTGCATTTGTTCAAGATCTTGGATGGTTAAGCTTGATGCATCAAAACTTTTATCAAATAATATCTTAGTGATATTGACAGCAATTTTTGCTTCACTTTCTCCGTAAATATCTTTTACAACATTGTAGGCTAATTCTTGTTGTGCAAAACGAGCAGATGTGTTTGCATTGTGTTTTGTCATGATTTCTTTAATTTTTTCAATATCAATAAACGTTAATCATAATAATAGTTTTTCAACAATGGCGTCAGTTTGATTGTATAAATATTGATACATGTGAAATGGCGAAGACATTTCTTTATCTAGTCACAATGAACCACCACCTGTACTTTTGCCAATTTTTTTACCGTTTTCATCTGTTAGTAAATCTAATGTAATTCCAACAGCTTTTGAATTATTATCGCCAACTACTTTCGAAATCATGTCTAGGCCAGTTGTGATATTGCCTCACTGGTCACTTCCACCGACTTGTACCATTACATTTTTGTTTTTATATAGCTCTAAAAAGTCATTACCTTGTAGTAATTGATAAGCAAATTCAGTGAAAGATAGACCTCTTTCAATACGAGAAGAAACAGAGTCTTTTGCCAACATGTATGAGATATTTATTAATTTACCAGCGTCTCTTAGAAATTCTAAAACATTCATATTTTTGTAAATATCAAAATTGTCAAAAACTTCTAGGCCAATGCCTTCAAGTTGTTTTCTAATTCTGTTTTTATTTTCAACTACTTGTGCATTGTCTAGTAATACACGTTCAGAATCTTTGAACGAAGGATCGCCTATCATACCTGTTGCGCCACCGATAAGAGCAACAGCATTGAAACCAGCATCTTTAAATCTTTTAAGAGTTGACATTAACATGTAATTACCTAGATGAAGACTTTTAGCTGTTGGGTCAAAACCGCCATATACGCTTGTTTGTGAAGGGACTAGCTTATTGAATTTGTCAATGTTGCTTATTTGTTTTAAAATACCCCTTTGTTTTAATTCTTCAATGATATTCATTTATTTCTCCTCGGTTTTGTTTATCAATTCTGTATAAACCGTTTCTATATTTTTGCCTAAATAATTATCAGGTTCACTAATTTTCGCCAATACATTGTTTTCAAATTCATTAGTATATTCACTCAGAGATAAAGAATCTGCACTACATAGCATTCCTTCACTCATTACACCCATAACTTCACCATTTTTAATTATTAGTCCGCCAGGTGTAATTGAACCATTCATGTATCAAGCTAAATATTTACCTTCTGTCGTATATGTTGTATTGGTAATGATTGTTTTGCTATACTCACCAAAATTAACCTTTAGAACAAATAATTTTTCGCTTTTAGGATGAGATTTTCTTTCGATTATTTTACCGATTTTGATGTTTGCAATATCTTCAAAAATGAATTTAAATTCAGTGTTTTTATTGATTTTTTCAATAATTTTATTGATTAAATGATTGCTAGCAATTGAAAATTGTTTTTGTTCTATTAATTGGTTTTTTGAACTAACGATAATTGAGCTAACTCTTAAGTCATTGCTGTTTGCATAGTTTATTGAAAACTTATATTCATCAGTGTTTATCACTAAATTTTTTTCGCTTTGAATAGATGAATTGAAAACAAGTTCAAATGTATTTTTAAATTCTTTATTGTAATTAAATAACATAGCCATAGTCTTTAAATTATATATTAAAATGGCTAATTGTTAATACTCATTGTTATTTGAATATTCTGCAAATTTAAAAAGAGACAGAATTATGTCTCTTTTTAAAGAATATTAGTGAATTATTTTTTTGCTTTTTCTAATTCAAGTTTTAAGTGAGCTGAACGAGCTGCTTCTCAAACAATTTCGTTGAATGTTGGGTGTGGGTGAGTTGTATAGGTAATGTCTGAAACGGTTAGTTTGTGTTGCATTGCCATTCCGATTTCAGCGATATAGTCAGTTGAATTTGCACCAATAATAGCAGCACCAACAATTAGACCTGTAGAACGGTCAACAACTAATTTAGCAAAACCTGATGTATCTTTAGTTGCGATAGCTTTTCCTAAATATCCAAATGAGTATTTAGCTGAAAATACATCCATTCCTAATTCTTTTGCTTTTTCTTCTGTTATACCAATTACAGAAATTTCAGGGTGTGTGTAGATGCAACCTGGAACTGGTTTTGTAAGTTCGTATTTAACATCGTGTCCCAAAATGTGAGCAACAGCTGTTAGAGCGTGTTGGTAAGCAACGTGTGCTAACATATTTTGAGCAGTTAAGTCCCCAATAGCGTATACATTTTCAACATTTGTACGCATGTATTCATCAACCAACACTTCTTTTCTTTGACCTAATTCAACACCTGTGTTTTCTAAACCGTGTGAATTTGGAATACGTCCGACAGCAATTAAGTAAACATCTGAAAGAATTGTTTTTTGTTCACCGTTAACTTCGTACATTAATTCTTTAGCTTCGTTTAAACCATTTGTTGAAGCGTTGTAAATAACTTCAATACCAGCTGATTTAAAGTGTTTAGTAATTTCTTTAATTAAGTCTTTATCCATTCCGGTTAGTAATGAATCTGTATTTTGGATAATAGTTACTTTTGAACCTGCTGTAGCAAAAACTTGAGCAAATTCAACACCAATTACACCACCACCAACAATTGTTACACTAGCTGGTAATTCTTTGTCAAAATTAATTGCTTCACGTGATGAAAGTAGTTTGAAATCTTTGTAACCTTGTTCAAAACCTTGTAATTGTTCAAGTTTACGTGCACGACTACCCATTGCCATAATAATGTGTTCACCTCTGTAAACTTTGTCATTAACTTTAACAACGTGTGAAGATAGTCATTCTGCGTGTCCTTCTTCGATGGCTACTTTTGAACCTTTCATAAGCATTTTTACACCACCAGAAATTTGTTTAACAACAGCAGCTTTTCTTTCGTGCATTTTTCTTCATGTTTCTTGTTTGTCAACTTTAATATCTTCTAAGTTGGCAACAACACCATAGCTAGCAGCATTTTTAAGAATGTCTAAAACGTGTGCAGAAGCCAACATTGCTTTTGTAGGAATACATCCAACATTTAAACAAACACCGCCTCAAAATTCTTTTTCAATAATAAGAACTTTTTTGCCTGATTTACCAAGTTCTTCGGCTGCTAAATATCCCCCTGGACCAGCTCCGACGATAATAACTTCGTATTCAGCGTCAACATTACCTGTGTATGCTACGCCTTTTTCGCTAAAAGCTTTTTTCATAATAATCCTTTCTTTTCGGCAAAAATATTTTTGCCGTTTTTAATAATATAATTATAAAAATAAATTTTCTTTTTAATAAAAAAATGTCCAAAAATGGTATTAATTTTACATATTTAATTAAATTTTGCGAGATAGCATTAAAATGCTTATAATTAAAGTATGTCAAATATAGTAGAAGTTAAAATTGAGATCCAAAAAGGATCAAATATTAAATATGAATTTGATCGTGCAGATGGTCAATTGCACGTGGATAGAATATTGAGAGGAGATTTTGTATATCCAGCAAATTATGGTTTTATACCAAATGCACTTGATTGAGATGGCGATGAACTAGATGTATTAGTTTATTCACCAGAAACATTTGTTCCAGGTTCATTATTGAACGCACGTATTATTGGTGCAATGAAAATGATTGATTCAGGCGAAACTGATACCAAATTAATTGCAGTCCACGCTGATGATTATAGATTAGACACAATCACTACTTTAGATCAATTACCTGAACCATTTTTGAAAAATGTTGAAATGTTTTTCAACAACTACAAAAATTGAAAAAAACCTGGTGCTTCAAAAGTAACAGGTTTCGAAAATGTTGAATGAGCATTGGAAGAATTGCAAGAATGCAAAGAATTAATGGATAAATACGGCCAAATGCCTAAAAAAGAATTTATCGCTAAAATGATGCAATTACATCCTGAAAAATACGAGGCATAGAGTTAAACTCTATGTTTTTTAAAGCAATTTTAGGCAGTAATTAAAATATAAAAACATTGCGAATTTGTCAATTTCGCAATATTTGTCGTCTCTAAGTGTTGATTAGATCTGCTTTTGATATAACTTCTAATTGTTTATTTTTTAAAAGTTTAATTAACTTTCTTCATTTTGGTATAAATACAAAAATCTTTATTTGTTTCTTTGAAAGCATTTCAATTTAGGTTTTTTTGTCTATTAACGACTAAATTTTCATAGTTTTTAAATTAATGCCGTTTTTTATGTGTGTATTGTTACAATACTGTGAGTAGATTAAGTTTAGACTAAACAAATTTACAATAAAATATAATCTCATTTAAATTTGCATAGTAAAAAAATTATAATTAAAGTAAGGAGATAAACTCCTATAGAAAGGATAATATGAGCAAAAGTATCAACACATTAAGAAAAGAATCGCAGTTAAAAACAATGATCGCACAAATTGTTACTACTGACTTAACAAACGTAAATATTATCAACCCGACAGTTATCGATTGTGAATTATCGGCAGATTCGTCACACGCAAAAGTCTTTGTGACTTTTAGTGAAAAATCACAAGACGGAATTGAAGCAATCAGAAATGCTGCCGGCTACATTAGAAAAACATTATCGCACGCTCTTAATTGACGTAAGGTTCCAGAAATTCACTTTGAATTAGATCACGTAATTGATGACGCTATGAAAATTGAAAAAATACTTCAAAAAATTAAGACAGAAGAATAACAAAAAAACTTCAACAAAAAAGTTGAAGTTTTTTTGTTTGATTTGAAAAAGTTTAATCAATATCGTATTTTTTAAGAATTGCGTCAACATCCATATCTAAAACATCATCAAGATTGTCCGAGTATGTATTATTGTTTTTCTCATTAGTTTCAATTTTATTGGTTTCTTTTTTAATTGTTTTTGGTTTTTCTTTTGTTAAAGAACCATATTTGAATGAAGTGTTTAGGATTGCATCAATTTTTATTTTTGAAAATCCTTCTTCAGCTGTTGAAACTGGATAATCAGAAATGTCTTCGATAATTATTTCGTTATTTTGATTTTTCACAAAGATTTCAAAACTTTCATCGTTTGTTATCATGTCGTGAATTGTCAATGGTTTTGTTTTAAATTGAGGGAATAACGGTTTTCCAAGGTGTTTTTTAGACACTTTAGAAATATTTGACACTTTTATACGTTTAATATATTTTTCGTTCGCAATAATATTGACAATATCGTTTTTATTGACCAGAGCAAAATCAGCAATTAAATCTGTGCCTGATAAAAAACACGATTTCACTCCCGCTGCTTTAGCACCATAGACTTGTAAATCCGCTTCGCTGTATAAAGAACCAAGCCCTTTTTTAGTAGCAATAAGAATACTTTTGTTTCCATCCGAAAGTTTAGCTCCGACTAATTCATCATTGTTTTTTAACAATAAAGCAGTGAATGTTTTGCTATTTCGTGAAACATAAAAATCTTTCAATAACACACGTTTTCCTTGCCCTTCGCGACTGAATAAGCAAACATAGTTTTCAATTTCAAAATCGGAAACAGCTATAACTGAAACAACCTCTTCGCCAGACAATAACTCAACAAATTCAGATAGGTGTGAGCCATACTCTTTTCATTTGCTTTCTTGCAATTTATAAACAGGTATTAGAGCATAATTTCCCATATTAGTAAAAGCTAATAAGCTGTCAGTTGTGTTTACTTTATTATTGAAAATGATTCGATCTTCTTCTTTTATTGCAAACGTTGTTCAGTCATTCGATTGATTAACTTTAGGAGAAAATCTTTTGATATAACCGTGTCTTGTTATTGCCAAAAGAACTTCCTCGCTCGCAACTAAATCGGCTTCATCATATTTAATTTTAATTTCTTCTTCATTGATAGTAGTACGACGCTCAACACCGAATTCTTTTTTGATTGCTTTCAATAATTCAATAACTCATAAATCAAATTTACTTGGGTGTTTCAATAAGATTTCACATTGATTAATCAATTTTTCAAGGTCGGCTTTTTCGGCGATAAAGGCCGCTTTATCAGTTTTTGAAAGTCTATATAATCTCAATTCAGCAATCGCTGTCGCTTGATTGATTGTAAAATCAAAGTGTTTAACTAAATTTTCAATAACACCTTGCTTTCCATTCTCACTATTTCTAATAACTTCTATAACTTCATCAGTGATTTCGGAAACTTTAATAAAACCTTCCACAATTTCAAGTCTGGCACGGTATTTTGCCAAGTCAAATTTTAATGTTTTAGTTTTAATATCTTTTACGTGCCCAATATATTGACCTAGTAAATTGTGTAAATTACACAATTGAGGCGAGTTATTAACTATGGCTACATTGTTTGTGTTATAGTAGACTTGTAATTCTGTTTTTTGTAATAAAAAGTTAATTATAGTATCAACATTTGCATTTTTTTCTAATGTAATGACAATGCTTATTCCATCACGGTCTGACATATCTTTAATTTCAAGTAAACCATTAATGTTTTCACTTGAAATTAAAATGTCAATATCTCTAACAAGTTTGCTTTTAACTACCCCATATGGAATTTCACTAATTTCAATATATTTATTGTTTTTATCTTCTTTAATTGAGTATTTTGATACTAAAACTATACGCCCTTTACCTGTTTCAAATGCATCTTTAATTCCTTGATTTCCATAAATTACACCACCTGTGGGAAAATCAGGGCCTTTTATATATTTCATTAATTCAGGTAATGTAATTAACGGATTTTTAATCAATTCGATTGAGGCGTCAATAATTTCGTTTAAATTGTGTGGTGGCATGTCAGTCGCATAACCCGAAGCAATACCTTTAGCTCCATTTAACAATAAATTAGGAATTATTGAAGGTAAAACAACCGGCTCTTTTTCACTATCATCAAAGTTTGGCGCGTATTTTACTGTATTTTTCTTTAAATCTCCGAGTATATATTCACTGATTTTAGCCAATCTCACTTCTGTATAACGCATGGCAGCAGCAGGGTCATCATCGATACTACCGACATTCCCATGCATTTCGATTAAGGTGTGACCGATTTTTCAATCTTGAGCCATTCTAACCATTGCTTCATAAATAGAACTATCGCCGTGTGGGTGATATTTACCAATAACATCCCCTACAACTCTGGCTGATTTTTTGAAAGGTTTATTAGCAAACAGACCCAGTTCACTCATTGAATAAAGGATTCTTCTCTGAACTGGTTTTAGACCGTCACGCGCATCAGGTAAGGCTCTTTGCTGAATGATATATTTAGAATATCTGCTAAAACGATCGGCCATTATTGCATCAATGTTTTCCGCAACAATATTATCGACTATTTCATCTATCTTTTTTTTCTTTTTATCAGTCATATATATCCCTTCCCTTACATTTTTATTAAATTTGGTAATCGTCTTCTAAACTAAATTCAACATTAGCATTGATTCAATCTTTTCTAGGTTCAGCATTGTCACCCATCAATGTAGACACACGTCTTTCAGCTAAAGTAACATCATTAATTTTTACTTGAATTAATGTTCTAGTTTCAGGGTTCATAGTTGTTTCTCAAATTTGGTCAGCATTCATCTCTCCGAGCCCTTTATATCTTTGCACCTCGGCGTTTTTAAAGGCACTTTTTTGTAAAATTTCTTTTAATTCCAATTCATCTCAAGCGTATACAATTTCTTTTTTATTTTTTGCGCTTGCTATTTTGAATAAAGGCGGCAAGGCAATATAGACCATTCCTGCATCAACTAATTGACGCATGTGTCTAAAGAAAAATGTTAATAACAATATTTGAATATGTGCCCCATCAGTATCGGCGTCAGTCATAATTACTACTTTGCCATATTGACTTTTTTTGATGTCGAAATCTTCACCAACACCAGCACCAATTGTGTTTATGATTGTGGCTATTTCTTCGTTTTTAAGTATTTCATATAATCTGGCTTTTTCAGTGTTTAACACTTTTCCACGTAATGGTAATATTGCTTGAAATTTTCTATTTCGACCTTTTTTAGCAGTCCCACCAGCTGAATCCCCTTCAACTAAAAACAATTCTTTTTCAGCAGCAATCTTTGACTGGGCCGGAGTTAATTTACCACTAAGTATTTGCTTTTCTTTTAGTGCGTTTTTAGTTGATCTGGCCTCTGCACGAGCACGGCGTGCATTTGCCCTAGCTTCGGATGCTTTTTTGATTTTATCCAGTATTTTTTTAACTAAAGGTTTATTTTCCACACTTCACATTTTAAGGTGTTTTAGAGCAATTTCTTCGACCACACTTTTTGCTTCAGGTGTCCCTAATTTTTCTTTAGTTTGACTGACAAATTCAAGATATTTTTCAGGAATTTTCACACTCAAAATAATTGTTAGACCCTCACGAATATCATCGCCGTCAAAAGTGTTTTTACCTTTTATTATTTTTTCATCCATGGCGATTTCGTTGAATGTTTTAGTTAATGCTGATTTCAAACCAGTTTCGTGTGTTCCGCCATCTTTTGTTTTAACATTATTAACAAAAGATAAAATTGTTTCATTATAACTGTCAGTATATTGAAAACCGCATTCAACCTCAATATCTCTTTTTGTTTCTCTGAATGTGAATACTTCACCTATTGGATTTTTAGAATCATTCATAAATTCAACAAATGCACTTATTCCGTTTTCGTATTGAAATTCAGTGTATAAGTCTTTTATTTCGTCAATTAAAATTATCTTTAAACCAGCTATTAAAAAGCTGCTTTCTCTTAATCTTTCAGATATTTTTTCGTAGCTTAATTTCGATCTTTTAAAAAGCTCGTAATTAGGTCAAAATTCTACTGCTGTCCCGTTCTCTTTTGTTTTGCCAATTAGTTTTGTTTTTTGTGTAATTTCACCGCCATTTTCAAAAACAGTTTGATAAATTCCGCCTTCTTTATACACTGTTGCAATTAATTTATTACTCAATGCATTAACTACCGAAGCTCCAACCCCGTGTAGACCGCCGGATGTTTTATAAGCACTATCATCAAATTTACCACCTGTGTGTAATTCAGTGAATACACGCTCAACTGCCGTCTTACCAGTTTTGGTTTTACCAACCGGTATTCCCCGACCATTATCTTTAACTATCACTGAACCGTTTTTGGTTAAAATTACAGAAATAACATTAGCAAATCCGGCTAATGCTTCGTCAATTGAGTTATCAACTATTTCTCAAACTAAATGGTGCAATCCATTTACATCGGTACTACCAATGTACATACCTGGACGCTTACGAACAGCTTCCAATCCCTTCATTTGTTGGATACTATTTTCATCATACTTTTGCATATTTTAATAATACTATTTTTTTTATTATTAGCAATTCTTATTTATAAACATGCATTTTATTGGCCTAATTGTGAATATTTTTTTGTTTTTAGTGTTGCGGAGCTTAACAAATAATTTAATGTACTTGTTTTAATATATAATGTAAGACATGTTAAAAATTTATTTATGCGGGCCGACTGTATATAGTACTCCTCACATTGGGAATTTACGGCCAATTACAACTTTTGATTTAGTATTAAAAGCTCACAAATTTCTTGGTAGAGAATATTCATTGATTCACAATATAACAGATATTGACGATAAAATAATTGACAAAGCAATTCAAACTAACACTACTGAAAAAGATGTTAGCGAGAAATACACTAAAGAATATTTTGACTTATTAAAATCACTTAATATTGACACAATCACACATATTGAAAAAGTTACAGATAATATTGATTTAATTATTGATTATATTGACAATATTGTTAAAAGTGGAAGCGCTTATATTGATGATAGTGGCAATGTTTGATTTGATATTCAAAAAAATATTGAAAACTATGGTGTTGTTTCTAAACAAAACATTGACAAAATGATATTCGAAGATGACTTTAGCTCTAAAAAATTTAAAGCTGATTTTGCACTATGAAAAAAAACAACTAAAGGTATTAAATTCCCATCAAAATTTGGCGATGGTAGACCTGGTTGACATACTGAATGTTGTGCTTTAATTGCCAAACATTTTGGTTCATACGGAGTTGATATTCACGGCGGTGGAATGGATTTAGTCTTTCCACATCACGAGAACGAAAACATTCAACATTATTCACTTTTTAAATCAAATTTATCAAAAGAATGATTGCGTAGTGGTCAGATCAATTTAGAAGGTATCAAAATGTCAAAATCATTAGGTAATGTTGTGCTACCAAGTGAATTTTTTGCCGCATACGGAGTCGAAGTTTATAAACTAATGTTATTAACAGCTAAATTCACTGCGCCAATAAATATTACGCAAGAATTACTATCAAATTTACAAACAATCGAAACTAAGTACAAAAAAGCAATATTTAAGATTTATTCTAAACTCGGAACTGATTTAAAAATTCAGAGATCTCCTAAAGTAAATGAAATTTTTGAAGCGTTGGCAAATTATGATTTTGCTAAATACAATTTATTATTAAATGAAGAGCTAAAATTATTCAATAAAACAGAGTCTATTGAAAATGCCCTTAATATTCACACAATTATTAACATTATTCATCCCACTCTAACTGATGTAACAAAATATCAAGAAATATTGGAAATATACAAAAAATGACGTGTATTTGTTGATAAAAAAGATTTTGAAAACGCTGATAAACTAAGAGAAAAATTAATGGAAAGCGGTCTTTATTAACAAATAAAGAATTGGAATATATTATGAAAAAAAGCAACAAAAATATGGAAAAATTAATGTTGTGAGGAAGAAATTCAGTAAATGATGCGATAACAAATAAATTGCCAATCGATGTTGTTTATGTCAATTCTGATAAACTCTCACAAAAAATTAAGCAACAAACAACAGCGAATGTTATTGTTAAGAGCAACGAGTTTTTTAGCGAGATTACAAGCGAAAATCATCAAGGAATTATTGCTGTTTTAAAAAGTTTTCTTATACATGAATTGAATAGCATCGAAAAAGATAAACCCCAAAATGTTTTGGTGTTAGATAAGATTCAAGATCCACACAATTTAGGAGCCATAATTAGAACTGCAAATGCATTCGGCATCACACACATTATTCTTTCAAAAGACAGAAGTGCCGACATAACTTCAACAGTTTTAAAAATTAGTTCAGGTGGTTTTGCTGGTATTAAATTTATTAAAGTAAATAATATTGTTGCAGCACTAAAACGTTTAAAAAAGGTTGGATACTGAGTATATTCTTCTGCTTTAAACGAAAATGCAGAGCATTTTGATCAGATAGAGTATAACAAACCAACAATTTTAGTCATCGGAAATGAAGGCAATGGTGTTAGTCAGCCGGTGTTGAATGAGTCTGATGTTATTATTTATATTCCCCAACGTGGTAGTGTACAATCGCTTAACGTATCAGTTGCTGCCGGTTTATTGATTAATCAAATAACCAAGGGGTAAAATGATCTTTTCAAAGCTAGATAAACTGAATAATGAGGACCTGGTTAATTTGTTAAGAACATCAAACAATGAAAAAATTATAAAGATTATTGACTATCTATATGGTCATGATCTAAAAACAAAAGTAAAAATAATGCTATACCGCAATCCGCAAAACTTGCTTGATTGAGGCGATATTTATTATGAGTTTTTATTCACAATTCCTAGGATGTTAACTAATTACAAAATTAGCGAAAATGCTACTTTAAGAACTTTTTTATTGAAATCAATTGAATTTTTCAGTTTAAATAAGTTCAAATATTGAAATTGTAAAAAACGTAGTCCGAATTTTATTTCAACACCAGCCGATGAATTGTTTTATGTTTATGATGTATCAGCTAGTGAAAAACTAGATAAAATTTTGGGCGAGCTTGATTTAAAGATTTTCACTGAAAAGGTATTGAAAAATAGCAAAAATGTGAAATTAATTCATAAGTTAAGAAATACGAGATATGTTAATTTATTAACTGCGACCAAATTAAACAGTTATCAATATAATATTGGAAAAATGTTCAGCACTTACTGCAAATAGTGTATACTAATGGTAGTGCTGAGCACTTTTTTATTTAACGTAAATTAAGGAGATTAAATATAATTAATATGAAAAAGCAAAAAATTACATTAAGTTGTTCTGTATGTTTTTCACTAAATTACTCAACAACAAAAGGTTCTGGTAATTTAACAAGAATTGAAGTGAAAAAATACTGCCCAAAATGTAAAACACATACTTTACATAAAGAGGAAAAATAATGACCAAAAACAAGCCAAAAGTTGAAAAAAAGAAAAAATTTAAATTTAGAAGATTTGTGCGTGAATTGAAAAGAGTAAGATGACCATCACAAAAAACAAATTGAATTTCGTTTTTAAAAGTTATTGCTTTTACCTTACTTTTTACGTTAATAGTAATGCTTTTTGCAACCTTGATTTCCTTACTATGAACTAAAATAGGTATTAATTAGAGGAGTAAATATGGATAAAAAATTTCAATGATATATGATTTCGACAGTATCAGGTAAAGAAGATATTGTTGTTGAATCACTAAAAAATAGAATAATAAGTGAACAAGTTGAAGCTGATTTTGATAATGAAGCTACCCCAGATGGTGCTTTTAAAATTTTTAAAAAACCAAGTTTAACAGCCAAAGAAGCAGAAAAAAAACTTAACGGCGAAGAATACAAAGTTAAAACGATTAACATGTATAGTGGCTATATTTTTATTCGTATGTTTATGAGTGACGAGGCGTGATTTGTTGTTCGTAACACCCAATATGTAACAGGTCTTATCGGTTCTTCGGGTAAGGGAGCTAAACCAACTCCAGTTTCGTTAAGAGAAATTAAAAGAAGTTTCAAATCAGAAGAAAAATTCTTTAAAGACTTTAATGACGGTAAAACCGAAAATAAATTTGCTATTGGTGAAATAGTAGAAATAATCGACGGGCCATTTAAAGGTCAAACTGGAAAAGTGATATCAGCAAATGACAACACTAAAAAAGTTTCTGTAGAAGTTGAATATTTTGGTAGATATGTTCCAACAGATTTTGACTATGATGTAATTGAAAGTCAAGAAAAATAGAAGCATATTATTGATAATTAAAATTAATCATCAAATCAACACACGAGTGTTGATTTTTTATACAAAAATAAGAGTTTTTATTGATTATCGTCAATAAATATAGACATTTCCCAAAGATTATTAGCCGTGTATATTTACTGAACAAAACGCAGTATTATCCCAATATTTTTTGCAATAATACTGCGTTTAGTGTAATGAAAAAATACTTTGGCATAAGCCACGGTATTTTTAGGTTTAATATTAGTTTATTATTTGATAATATGAGTTCCCATATATGGAATTAACTTATCTGGAACAGTAATAGAGCCGTCTTCGTTTTGATAGTTTTCTAAAATAGCAGCAATTAATCTGTCAATCGCTAAACCAGAACCATTCATTGTGTGTGCGTATTGATTATTTCCGTTTTCGTCTTTATATCTTATCATTGCACGTCTTGCTTGAAAATCACCCATATATGAAACAGAAGAGATTTCACGGTATTGAATTTCAGAAGGAAGTCATACTTCTAAATCAATTGTTTTTCTTGATGAAAAACCTGTATCGCCAGTACACAATAACACTTCACGGTATGGAAGTTCTAATAATTCTAAAACTTTTTTAGCTTGTGCTAACATTTGTTCGAATTCAATTAAAGCATCTTTTTCGTTGGTTATTTTTACTAATTCAACTTTTTTGAATTGATGTAATCTGATTATTCCTTTTGTATCTTTACCGCCACTTCCCGCTTCAGATCTAAAACATTCAGTGAATGCTGTATATCTTTGTGGTTTAGATAAATCAACAATTTCGTTATTTAGTAGATTAGTTAAAGTTACTTCGGCTGTAGGGATTAAGTATCAATCGTTACCATCAACGCTGAAAAGATCTTCTTTAAATTTAGGTAATTGTCCTGTTCCAAAAAGAATATTTGGCTTAGTTATAACAGGAGTAGAAAATTCTTCATAACCGTCGCTAGTGTGTAAATCTAATAAGAAGTTTTGGATTGCTCTAGCTAATCTAGCACCTAAGCCGGTGTAAACTACAAATCTAGTTCCTGATAGTTTAACACCACGCTCAAAATCAATTAAATTCAAATTCTTAGCTATCTCGTAATGTGGTTTTGATTTAACAACCAATCCTTTGCCTAAATTATCGTGAGTTGCGATTACTACATTATTTTTATCGCTTCTACCAACTGGTACACTTTCCAATGTAACATTAGGTATTGTTCAAAGTAATTGATTAGAAGCTTCATCTATTTCTTGAGCTTTTTTCTCTAATTCAACTTGCTCTTTTTTTAGTTCTGCCGCTTTGATTTTTAATCTAGATATTTTTTCTTTATCACCTTTTGCGTTTGCAAATTCTTCTTTAGTAAATTTTGATAATTCAGCACGTTTTGTTTGAGCATCGTGCATCAATTTACCACGTTGTTCCAATAAATCAACAAGATTATCAAATACACTTAAATCAAAATTTCTGTTTGCTAAATTTTTTCTAACTTTTTCTTTATTTTCTTGAATAAATTTGATGTTTAACATATCTCTCCTAAATTTGAATTAATGTCTAAATTAATATTTAAATATTATACACTTTTTGCGTTTGATTAATATTAAGAACACACATTTTAAAATATTAATTTTGTTGCCATTGTGAATAACACTGCTCAATTTTGTTGGTTAAAAACCTGTAATTATTCAGTGTTTTTGGTGTTTTTTTCAGTAAATACAAGCAAAATTATTAGTTTTTACCTAATTTAAAATTAATTCTTTTGAATTTCATAAAATTTTGTATTATACGGAAGATTGTATGTCTATTTATATTAATATTAAATAAATATACATATTATTTAAGGAGGTATTATGGTTGATGAATTAAAAACAACTGATTTTGAAAAAAAATCAAGTCGAAATAGCGAAGGAAAAGCTATGACTATTCTTACAATCGTTTTTGCAATTATTTTTCTATTAATACTTGCAGTTTCTATTGCATATTTAGCGGATTTTTTAATTTACAGAGGTACTCAACAAGACGGTTTGTTGCTTACAACACAACAAAGAGTACATGGTATTTTCCATTGATTCAATAAATAAAGGAGATTTATATGTCAGATAAAAATAAAAAGAAAAAAATAGCACTTGCAACTTTATTGAGCACAGGTATTCCTGCTGCTGCTTTAGCTATAACAATTCCGTTGCTTCATACATATTCTGATCTTAAGAGACAAGAAGACACAGTTTCATATGAACAGCTTGATAAAGTTACAAAACAAGCTCAAGACTTATTAAAATCAAAAAATGATTTAAGTAAAGAAAGTATTACCGAGTTACAAAAAGCTATTAACTACTCAAAACAATTGAGCGCAGGTAGATTTAATTCAGATAATACTGACTTAAAAGCCTCAATTACCAATATGCTAAATCAAAGAAATAAAATTAGATCGATGATGCCAATGCTATTGTATAAAGACGCAAAAAGTGAAAGCGCCAAAATTAAGGCAACTAAACAATTGAGAAGTATTATAAAATCAGTAGATTTACGTAATGAGTTCGATAATCTTTTAGCACAAAATGTCGAGTCAGGTGAATTTTTAAAACAAGTTGAGACAATTATTCAAAAACAAGATAAGATCACTTTCCCAATTGAACTAGATATTAATGTATTTCAATTAGGTAATATTACAAAATTAGATAGATTGCACTTGGGTTCAAAAATTAATGAAATAAGCAATATTAACAAATTTATTTATTCAAGACTTGACCAAGAAATAATTACCAGAGATGCTGTTGATGTTTACCACAGGTTGTTTGATGAAGAAGTATCAAAATTATATTCAAACGAAACAGGCAACAATAAAGATAGTGTTAATAAACTACTATCACAAATTAGAGAAGCAAAAAGACAAGTTGCTTTAACAAGCTTGGAACAATTAAGCAAAGATAAAATTAGCAACGAACTAGATGCTCTAGAATTGTTTGTAAATTCTAATCCAATTGATTTGAATACAACAATCATCAATAACACAAATGATGAAAGCGCCTATGATTTAATTTCAGGCTTTGTTTCATCTATCACTTCAAAAACAGCACAATACTTTAAATCAGATAGTGAAGTGTTGGAATTAGCTAAAAATCTAATAAGCAACCTAAAATCAAAAACCAATGAATTTAAACCATTATTCACAGCAAAACTTAACGAAATTTTGAATAAAGCCCAAAAATATATCGACAATAAAAAATATGATGACATTCAAAATGTTTATTCTAATTTAATCAGAGATATTAATTCAATTACAATTGCTAACAAATTGTATATTTCAGTGTCTTCTCTTTTAGAAAATTCTCATTTAGACAAAAAAGATCAATCATTAATTCAAGCTGAAATCAATAAACTTCAATACGATGATTTCTTTACTTTTGTACCTTTATTAAACGAACAAATCGCTAAAATAAATTCGATTAAGACTATCCATGAATTTTTAAAAAATAATTTACAAATTCTTAAATCACAAATTGATTATTCAATCGCTCATGCCGCCGAGTTTTCGACATCACAAGATCTTAAACCAATCCAAGATGTACTAACTCAATTAGCTTCATTTAACACTGATTCTTCATCTAATGCTGAATTAGCATCTCATTTCGAAGAAATGTTGAATTTTGAGAGAGTTCACAACAAAAAAGAACTTGCTAATTTATTGACCCAATTAAAAACCGAATTTGCTAAAGGTATGGTCTCACCAGATTTAGTTAACTTGTGAGACTCAGTTAAAAATAAATTTATTGAATATGCTAATAATTATTCAACTTCTACTCGTGAAGAAATGGCTTCATACATCAGCAATGATGGTTTAATAAGCAAAAATGGTGCTGCTAAAAATGCATTTAAAATTCTACAAGATGCTAAATTATCAAACCGTGTAAATTCAATCAAAAATCAAACTGATGAAACACTAAGATTGATTGAAATTGAATTTGGTGATGATGACAACTCAGTTAAAGACGAATTAAAAAGAAAAGTAAAAGAAATTGCAGCCAAAGCCCAATTAATTCAACAAGATGATTCACTGAGTGATGATACAAAACATTCGCTACTAGAAAAATTAGAAGCAGAACACCAAATATATAGAAATAAAATAGCAGAAATTAAGTCGTTAGGTGCTGAAAAAGATGCTGCTGATAATATTATTGAAAGTGTAAAAGACAACGATCAAGTAAAAATCTACTTAGCAAAAGAATTGAAAATAATTAAAGATCTAAGACAAAAAGCTGTCGATGCATTGAATAATCCTACTGACCCTAATGTAAACTTATCTGAAATTCAATCACAATTAAACGCTGCACTAAAAGACTTCGGCGATAAAAGAAATGAACTTGAAGGTAGAACTGCAGCAGCAGAAATCAATAAATTATTGAATGATGTGTTTGCTATTTACAGAGAACCTGGCGAATCAGAAACTCCAGCCGAATCTAAACTTGCAAAAGCTCTAGCAAAATTACAAGCTCAAACTGAAGCTATTGGTAAAAGCACTGACAAAAACGAACTACAGAAGAAAAATGAACGTCAAAAAGTAGTTAATGAAATGGTTGTATTGCGCGATGCAATCGAAGCTGTTTCAACTCTTGAAGTAGGAACAAAAAACCTTGAATCTGACCATAAACGAGCACTTATTGTTACTGCCGATTTAAGAAAAGAAGCTGATGGAAATCTATTCGGAGATGATGTTGCAGCAAATACTGAGTTCAAAAATGCTGTTGAACGCTTAGAAAGTGAAAACGCTAAAACTCAACAAAAAATTGACGAGTTAAAAGATATCATCAATAATCAACTTTACGATGTAATGATTCACAATAAAGCGTGATTAGACCAAAAAAATAGAGAAATTAGCAACTTAAGAAAACAAATTGAGATCAATGTTTCTTTAGCAAAACTTAAAAAAGAACAACTACAATTATCATCAAACCAAATCAAACCAACTGAACTAACTGACAGTTCAGATATTTCGAAAGAACCTTTTGACCTATTAGTTAATGATGTCAAACTATTCGAACGCTTAAAAGATAAATCTGTTGAAACTGTAAATTCTAAAAATGCCGAAATTAATGAACTAAATTCTCAAATTAACACTAAGAGAGAAGAACTTGAACAATTATGAAAAGATGGCATTAACCTTGTAGACCAAGATGCTATAAAAGAAAACGAAGCCAAAATTAGTGCTTTAGAATCTGAAGTTAAAGGTCTTCAATCTCGTGTTCAAGACGCATATGTTGAAGCTGAGATTAGTGCTAGCTCAACAGCAGTTAAATTAGCTCAAAAACAACCATTATTAGCAAAACTTAAAAAAGCTGCCTTAATTTATGACAAAATTGACAAACAAAAATACCCTGAATTAGCAAGTAATTTATTAGAGGTTATTAAACAAAACCGTGCTGGTTTAGATGATTCTAACGGTACAATTAACACAAAAATTTCTAGAATTGATTCAATGTTACAAAAAATTGAATCTTCAAAAGAAGCTAAAGATGAGATTGTAAAATTACAAAATCTTCAATCTAATCAATTCAAAGGCGACGACAAAGTCCAAAGAGTTATTTTTAATGATTTAGATGCCAAAATAGCAGAGATTATTGCTGAGCAACAATCTATTTTAAGTGACGTGAACTCAACAAATGCCCAATTAATTCAAGCAAAAAATATAATGAAAATTGCTTTAATTAATTACACTAATCGTAAAACTGACTTGAATAAACAATTTGATAGTGCAAAAGACGATTTAGCTGAGACACTAAAAGAATTTGAACAACGAGAAAAAGATTCACATTTCACTACATATAATTCAAACGATCCGCAAAACGGAAGTTATGTACAAAAATTAAAATTAGAGTATGAGAACTTAATTAACAAAACCCCTGAAACACCAGGCGAACAAAGTAATTTTGATAAAGCTACACTTGATGACTTTAAAAATATTAAAGATAAAATTGAATTAGCATTCAATAAAGACAAATTCAATGATAAAAAAGCAAAACTAGAAGCAAAAATCAATGACTTAAAAGCAAAATTAGCTGAATCACCAGCATTAACATTAAATGGTGTTGACCCAATTGATAAAATAGAGAAACTAGTTGCAAAATTAAACGAAAATATTAATGATGACACTGTTGATAATAGCGTCAGTGATGTTATTGTGCAAACTGCTAAACTTGAGTCGCTTGAGGCATTGTTAGATGAACAAGCAAAAGTTGCGAAAAAAATTAAAACATTACCTGAAAGTGATCCAAACAAATCATTTTTAACACAAGCATACCAAGAGTCAAGTCCATTAGCTGAAAACGAAGAGCCGAGTGTTTCGTCACCAACCTCATACGAAATTGATGCTAAAAGAGTTCAACTTGAACAAAAATATGCTGAAGCAAGTTCGTTTGATGAGTTAAAAGATGAAGAAAAAGCAGAAATTGCTAGTGTTAAAGAACAATTTGCAAATGGAATGAATGGTGTTGACGCTGATGCAAGTGCCAAAACTGCCGTTGACAATTTACTGGATAAATATGTTCAAGATCTTGATAATGTTCAAAGAAGCGATGAAGAACATAAAGGCGATGACAAGAAACAAATTGCAGAAATCGCTGATAAAGTTAGACAAGTTAGAGCTAATATTGCAAATATTGTTGAATTTGCTAAGTTTGTTAAAAAATCTGAACAAGCAACCACCAATATTGATGCAACTACAGG
Source organism: Mycoplasma sp. HS2188 (assembly GCF_025209835.1). Lineage (NCBI taxonomy): Bacteria > Bacillati > Mycoplasmatota > Mollicutes > Mycoplasmatales > Mycoplasmataceae > Mycoplasma > Mycoplasma sp. HS2188. The sequence continues at coordinate 129,761 of NZ_JAOAOI010000002.1, forward strand.
AGAATTAGCTGCTGGTGTTGCTGAATTTAAACAAAAACTACAAGAAAAAATAACTGAAGCAAAAAGCAAATACACTGATTTTTCTGCTTTCTCTACTTTAAAAGAAGAAATTGATACTTTAATTAGACGTGAAGGCGAATATGCCAAATTAAATACTGATATTACTGCGTTAAATGCAAAAGTCGAAACTATAACATATAAACTAGGTACAGGAGAAGCAACTGATCCTACAACCAAAAAAGAACAATTTAAACAATTTGTTGCAAAATTAATTGAATATGGTGCAAGTAGTCAAATAAAAAATGACTCAATTAAAATTTCGCTGTTAAATACTATTGTTTCAAACACCGATTCTTTAATTGATATTCAACTTGAAAAATTAGGTCATTACGAAAAAACTCCTTGAACTTATGGCAATGTTCAATATGGTTATGAATCTGATGAAAAAAACATCGGACAAGCAGTTCTAAATTCAGTCCCTGATGTTCCTACAGACGAGTTCAATTCAACCGAATTATCAAATGGAATTAATCTTTTAAAACAAAATCTAAATTCAGATTATGAAGCTGCCGATAATTTATATAAAGCTAGAGCTATTGCTTTAGACAAAATTAAAGAATTACTCGTTGTTGAACAAGGACAAATTAATCAAATCCAAAATCCAGGAAATAAATATGCTGAGTTAACAGAAGATCAAAACATTTTCTTCAAAGAACAATTAACAAAAGTTAAAAATGTCATCTTGCCAGCTAACATTTCACAAATTGAAACAATTGAACAAGAAACTATTAAAGCGCACGATTTATTAAGCTTATATATTCAATTAGCTAATACAGTTGCAGCTGCTAAAGATAAAGTAACCCAAGTAAATGAAACTAGCGGAAATAAAGCACAAGAATTAACTGCTGTAATTCAAGACATTACTGCTAAATACGAAGAAATTGATAAAGATTCAGCAACCCAAACTACCGATAACTATTACTTCAATCAATTAAATAGAGCGGACATTGAACAAAAAAATGAAACATTAACTTCATTGATTGCTAAAGTTGATTTACTTGTTAAATACAATGAAAAAGTAAATGAACTTGAAGGCGAAACATTAGACAGTGACAGTACTGTAAACGATCAGTTAAAAGCTCCACTAAAAGCAATTCTTTCAAGTTTAATTAGTGATTTAGCTAACTATACAACAATCAATATTGATACAATCGACACACTAACCAATAAATACTTATCTGGTGGTGCTAATAGTTTTGACACTGCGTTGGCAAATACTAAGAAATTGAATGCTGCAATCGCAAAAGCAAAATCATTTGACGGTAAAAGTGACAATGATTACTACAACAAAGAAACAAGCGAAATGAAAGCGCTTTATGATGATTTACAAACAATATTGGCTAATGCAAACACAAACATTAGACAAACATTTGACTATCCAACACCACACGACGAAGCTAATAAATTACAATCGATTTACAATATTGAAAACGATATTGACGGAATAATTGCAAGAATAAAAGCAGAAAAAGATAAAGAAGTTAAACAAGCTTTATACGAAATCAAAGTTATTGATGATTATCTAAGTGAAACATATACCGGTAGTCAAAGTCCTGAACAACGAGCTTTTAAGGATCTAGCAATTAGAAATAATGCTAACGATTCTGTTGAAACGTTAGCTAATATTAAATCAGTAAACGAAATTTATATCGCTGCAAATACAGAAATAGCAAAACAAAAAGAAGCTATTATTAATTACGAAAAAAATCGCTTAAAAGTGATGTATGAAAGATTAAAACCTTATGTTAACTTCCTAAGTGGAGAAAACTATACAAGTGGTTCAACAACAGGTGTTTTAACACCAGAACAATCAAGTAAAATTTCTAAATACTTAGGTTTAAACCTATTTATCAACGGAATTAAAGACGATTTAAACAGATATACACAGGTTCATGACTCAACCACAAATGATTCTAATTTCATTTTAAGAACAAAAGAATTAAGAAGTCTATACAACGTATTAGAAAACGACTATTCAACAATCAAAACAATCTCTCAAAAATCTATTATTAATCTAAAAAGTGAAATAAATAATTTCAATGAACAATTGAAAGAAGACACTACCGATCACTCACACTTGTATGATTTAATCAAGAAAATTGCGGATAAAAACGGAAGTTTTGCAACAATTCAAACTCATATATCAGAAGTTAACTCAGCCAACTCAACAATCACAAGTGATTTTAATTCATTAGGTGTTAAAACCTATGATTCAATTGACTATAACCAAGATACTGATTCAAATACACAACAACAAATTGAAAATGAATTTGCTAAATATGAACAATCATCAAAAGGCATCCTAAATGCAATTAACAAAATCGATTTATTGATTTATGGAACTAGCGAAAACGATGTTGACGGTTTACAAGGTAATTACAATAAATTTATTGAGAAAAGAACAATGAATGAGATGTTGAAATTAGTTGCTGGCGAAGATTATCGTGAAAATGCACAAACCAACATTCCTTTTGCTGACATTATTTTGACATACGCATCAATTTATAATTCACTAACAGATGCAAACCAATCTTCAGCAAACACTGAATTAGCTAAGAAAAATGATCTATCTATTAATCAAAAACTTTCTGCTTTATTCAGCGTGTATAAACCAAGTGTTTCATTATTAGAATGAATGGAGCAAGAAACAAACAAACAATTCTCCTTTAATTACTTATTAGGAAATGATGAAGCAAAAATTAGAAAAGAAATTTTACCTAACTCAGATGTGTTATTAGAAACTGTAATTGAAAAAGTTAGAGCTGCTGATCCAAATAACGATAAATTAGAATTAGAAGTAACTCAAATTAATGAATTTATGGACCAATTTGATAAATTCATTTTCCTAAAAGATGTTAGCGCGCACGATAACAATTACAAGTTATATAACACAAATAATGTTAAAGTTTTCATTACCAGAACAAACACAACTGATGAATGAGTTCCAACAATTCTTCAAAGTGACACAAGTATTAAGAAAACTAAATTTAATATTAAGGTTAAATATGTTAGACCGACAAGTGGCGAAGAAGCTAACAACTTCTTTAATGATGTTACTGATTTTGAAATCAAATTCAATGATGTTTGAGTAACATTTAATACACTAAAAGCGTTAAGAATATCTAAACACGATATTTATAAAAATGATTCTGCAACAGTTGCCGAAAGTAGAAGCTATTCAAGTAGCAAAGTTCTTTTTGAAGCATCAAAAGCCGGATGAAATAATAAAACATTTAATACTGTATTATTGGGAAGACTATTAAAAGGTGGTCAACAGTACCAAAGTAGAAATAATTTACCTTTTTATAGAGAAGATGTTTCCTTTGATGATGCTCAATGAGATAATGCAATAAAAAATGAAATACAAAAACCAGCGAATGTAAATTCATTAAGTCTAAAACAAATTTTAGATGGTAACTATGATTCAAATACCGATCTTTCCACATCAGGTCCTAATTTAAAATTTAAAATTAAATTTAAAGAGAGTGTTGCTGGATTGTTGGCTGAAATAAATAGCGGAACTAACGACCACTGAAATATACCGAAAATTGGAAATAAGCAATTTATGTACTGAATTCAGAGTTCATCTGACTTAGTTTTACGTGGCACTAATTACACTTCGTATATTCCTTTCTTTGTTTCTATTCCAGTAGTATCGGATACAGGTAAATATGCGGTTCTTTACATTTTTTACGAAACATCAACGACAGTTGACTTCAATTCAAACGTGGATTTTGGATATGCTTACAACAATATCCCAGATGCTTTTGCTAATTGAAGCATTTACTTACCATTGGAGTCTACTGACAACAATTCATTTAATAGTCTAACTGAATCGGCAATAAATTCAAGTCCTGATGTTCAAGGTGTTACAGATGCAGAAGCATTAAACGCAATTAAAGCAAATGTATTTGCGCAAAACTTCTTGACTCGTTTCAATGACAAAAGAGCTCAGGCTAGAGATAACTATAGAGGTAGAAGAATTGGACAGTTCAATTACTACGGTCCAGAATTAAATAACGTTATAGACAAGTTTGATATTTATCTAACGCTACACGATAAAAAAGAAGAAGGGAGAAACTAATGAAGAAAAGTAATATTTTATTAACATCAATAGTATTATTAACAGCTGGGTCTTCAGCTTTAACAATTCTTGCTATTAGCTCAAAAGAGTCAAAGATTTCTAATCGTAAAAATGCGATTAGAAGATATGAGGAATTTAATGCTCCGTTCGCTAAATATAAAAATACTTTCAATTTAAACGAACAAGAATCGAAAGAATTGGATAATGAAACGAACTTAGCAGAATTCACTATTACTAATCCTGATTCAACCGCACTTCAAAAATTTATCGCCCTTAATAGAATCGGAAATTATCAATTAGGACTTATTAACAAGTGAGCTAATTCTCAGTTGGATGCTGGTACATTTGATGACAAAATGGATGAGTTTAGACAACTATTGGAAGGTCAAGTTAATAGACTAAGAGAAATTGATTTACGTAGCCAATTTGATAATATTGAATCGATAAATCCTAAATATTCATTTGCAGAATTTTCTAGCCTTTCAAACGATGCTAAAAAAGAATGAATTAAAAAATTCAATACTGAATTTACAAAGAAAATCAATGATCAATATGAGCTAATTAGCGTTCATTTAATGGAACCAAATAATACATTAGATGATAATGTTGTTTCATTGATTCAAAAATACCCTACATTAGCATTGCGTAATGAAGTTATGCAAAATGTATTTCAAATTGAAAATGATCTTCTAGATAGAAGATTTAGAATCAATAATATTGCTATTAATAAAACTTACATTGAAAACAAACTTAAAGACGCAAGTAGTGAAAATACAGAATTTTTAAACAGATATAACGAAGTGTTAACTGAAATGAATAATATTGTAAACTCAAACTTTACAAATGTATTCAATAATATGCTTTCAGTTATTCCAACCAATTATCAATTGACCCAAGATCTTAAAGATGAAATAGCAATATTGAAATCTAACATTAGAAAAGAAAATTCTGCACTAGCAAACCGTGAAATTTTCGATAAATTAGTTAATTTAATTTCAAATGAAAAAATTGTTACTAAGAAAGCGCTAGACAAACATCTTAATTTAAAATCAATATCAAACTATATGTCGTTAAGCGATTATTTCAACAACACAAGTTCGCTTAAAATTCAGGTATCAACAACCACAAATGATTTAAATGACGCATTAGATAACTTAAAAACATTCAATAGTATGTTAGACTCAGCTAACTCAACAAATCAACAAATTATTGATGAATATCAAGCTTTTGTCAAAGCATTCCCAAAAACCAATTTTGAAAAAATTGAACAAAATCTAAAATTTGATAAATCATTCTTGAATTTGATAGACACTAAAAAAATACAAGAAATTGATAAAAATGAATTAATTTCAACTGTAACTAATCTAAGAAACTCATTTAACACTTTACGTAATTTAGAGCAAAAATTCAATGTTGCAAAAGAACATTTTGCAAAAATTACTAAACAAGTAACTAATGCGTATCCTAACCCACTACTTACTCAAATTGAACTAGACGAATTCAATAATTTTGTCAAAGAAATCGGTAAGAAAGATATTAATGTTGAAAAATTAGTTAAAGAAGTTAATAATAAAATTGACTCTGTATATACTTTAATTGAAACTCGTTTTGAATTTAGAGATTTAGCTTCTCAAATCAAAGAAACTATCTTAAATTTAAACAATTATCCTGAACAACTTAAAGCATTGTATCTAAATGGCAATGTTAAACAGTTGGCTACTGATTTGCAAAATAGAATTTTAAGCCTAGACATTTATGCTAATTTAGATAAAGACAAATTAGTTGCGTACAAATACAATGTTCGTGAACAATTGCGTGGTTTACAAAAAATAGAATTAGCATTTCTACGCTCAAAAACTATTGAGCAACTAGCAAAACTAAACAAAAACAAAATCACTGATTTCCAACAACTAGAACAAAGAATTACTGAAATTGCAACTGTTTTACAAAGTGATGATTTAAAACCACTTAATGTTAATTACGAACTGTTAGAACAAAAATTAAATGAGCTTAATGGCAGAGTTAATAAAGAAGTTTCACTTCAATTTAACCCTATAATTTCAGACAAAATATTAGAACTAATAAAAGAATATAAATTTATCGTTAACGCATTAGAAACATCGATAGTACAAGATAAAGCAACATTAGAGTTATATAAAGCAATTCAATATACATACGATTCTTTCAACCCTACAAACGACACGAATTATCTACCAACGGAATATCAAATTAACCAATTGAAAAAATTAACATCATCAAACAAATTATTAAGAGAACAAAACCAAAAAACAAATGATTTATTACTTCAAGATGATGCAGTAAATAATGATTCAAATTTATTCAATGATGATTTTCTAAACTCGATAAAGTCGGTTATGGATGTTGCTAAAAATACTCAACAAGATGTTAAACATATTGATGATGTAAGCAAAATTATTGATAAATTAGATAAAACAAGAAAAGAAATTGAATCTGATCCAGATATTAGAGACAATTTCGCAGAAGAATTTAACAAAATTGATGAAATCAGGGCAAAAATTGTCGAAGAATTATCAAATGATGTTATTGATTCTGACAAGATTGAAAAATTATCGGAGCAAGCCACAACACTACTTCATGAAATTAATGAAAAACGTAAAGACGGCTTTTTAAACCAAAAATTAGACAAAATTAAAGAAGCTATTGATAAAGCTTATCCAGAAAGCTCGACACAAAGTCCAGGCGAAGATGGTCTTCGTACAAGATGAAAAGATTTGTATAACCAAGCACAACGTCCAAACTTGACTAAAGAACAAAAAAATGATCTTTTAGCTAAGGCGGATAAACTATCGCAATCAGTTCCATTAGTGAAAAAACTTGAAGAAAAATTAAGTGAGTATGAAAAAGATGCTGAAAAATACAATAGTGATCCAGATAGAAAAACTAGAGTTCCAGAAGCTATTCTAGAGGCTAAATCAGTAAAAGATTCAATTAACGCTCTATTTATTGCAGTCGGTTCAGGTGATGATTTGCCAAATATTGACAAATTAGATGGTGCATTGCATGAAATATCTAACGAGAAGGCGAAACTTGACTTAGCTTATAATCAAGACAAAATCGAGTCATTGAACGAGAGAATAGTCGCTAAAAAATACACAATTGATAGCCAATCTCCACACGCACTTAAATCTGAATTAAACAAAGCAATCATAAATCTTGATAAATATTCTAAACAAAAAATAGCATCAGATGCCTTGCCAGATACTGTAGACGCTTTAGAGAAACTAAATGCCGAAAATGATCTAATTGATGTTGTTAAGAATGCCATTAATGCCTACGATGAAATAAAAAATGATAAAGATTTAGATGAAACTAATAGTGCAATTGAAGCAAATAAACTTCAAGAAATAATTATGGAAAATATGCCAAACTTAACTGTTGAACCAAAAGATACAGTTGAGGTAATTGCGCGTAAACAAGCTGCAATTGAAGAAGCAGTTCAAATTGCACAAGCTAAAAACAAATTACGTAAAGTAGTCGTAAATAAATTACCAAAAGTATTAACCGACGCTGAAGAAAACCGTGACTTGTTAAAATCAATTAAAGATAGCGTAAATGAAGCTAAAGCTCAATATCAAAGCATATTAGATTCTGATAATGGAGCATACAGCCCAGAAGTTATTGATGAAAAACGTGTAGAACTTGAAAACAAAATTGCTAAATTAATCGAAGAAAAACAAAAATTATTATCAAAATACAACAAAGCAAAAAGTGATTCTGAAGCTATTAGAGCAGAATATGACAAAAAAGCATTTATTGGAGATGGCGCTTCTGCTCCTGAAGGCGAAGACTTCAATAACTATAAGTTAGCAAGACAAGAATATTTACAAGATTTACAAAATATTGATAAATCAACACCTACTACTATTGAGGCTGCTGTATTAGCAATGAAAAAAGCTTACAACAAAGATGTTGTTGAAAACGCAATTGATAAGTACAAAAAATTCGCAAACGACGAAATTAAATCAGTTACAGATGACGAAATCAATACTGTTAAAGAGTTAACTAACGATTTTACCAACTATGTTGACGCTATTTTAAATAGTGCTAACGGTATTGATACTGAAGAACAAGCTCTACAGATTTCAAAACAAACACAAGCAATGAAAAACTATAACGACACTCAAAAAGACGTTGTAGATGCTATTCGAAAATATAAAGAATTAGCAAAAGAAAACCCAGAAGATAACGAAATTACTGAAGGTATTGAACAATTAAAAGCATTGCTTAACAAAAACCTATTCCCAGAAAGTCCTTTTGATGTTGAAACAATAAAATCTAAACATAAAGACTTGATTGCTAAAATCACAAAAATTAAAGAAGAAATCGGGAAAAGAAGTGAAAATAAAGCATTGGCCAACGAGTTGATTGATCACGCTGACAATTTTTCAAAATTACCTGGTGAATCTAACCCAGATAGAGTTGTAGTTAATGACGCAATTACAGAGATTTTTGGCGAAGCAAAAAATCTAGGAAATTCAGTTGATCCTGAATTTAGAATACTAACTAATAAAATACTAGATGACATTAAAAACACCAATGCTGATACTCTAGATAAAACAACTTTAGGTAAAATTAAAAATAAACTTGATGTAATTGATGAAACTAAAAAATACTCAGATGCACTTGCATTAATGGTAGGTTCAGCTCAAACATTAAAAGAAAATAACTCAGCTAACACATCAAACATTGTTACATCACTTATTTCTAAAGATCTAAATCCATTAATCAAAGAAGTTCAACAGTTATACGCAAATTCAATTTCGCTTGATGAAGATAAAAATCAAGAATCGGTTGATAGAATCAAAAATGCATATATAGCAAAAATTAAACAGATTCAAGCAGCTAAAACAAGACTAGAACAAGCATTAGAAATTGATAAACTAGTGAAAGATACTATTGCTGAAAGTAATTCGGTAAACTATTTTGATCTAAATGGAGTTAACGGAGAAAGTAACTTACAAAAAGCGAAAAACTGATTACAAAGTATTTCTAATTCCGCTACTATTGATAGCAATTTAACTACTGAACAAAAAGATGAAAAACTATCTTCTGCCGATGCGATGGCTCAAAAAGCAAAATTATTTATTGCCAAACAAAAAGAGATTTCAGACACTATTAAGCAGTGAAAACAACAAAGAGAAAACCAACCTGGCGATTTATACGCTAACACAGTAAAAGATGAACAAAATCTAATTAAAGCAATGTGAGATAACTTGCCACAAGGTAGTGAAAATCTTGACGCCGACCAAACCCAAGTACGTTTAACAAATATCGAGAATGCTTTAACATTGCAAACAAGCAATCGTGCAAAACGCATGGAAACAACCACTCAAATCAAAGAATTTGAAAAGTCTGAATTGTATAGCAATACGACAAAATATCCAAAATTACTAGCAAGCTTAAAAGCAAAAGTCAAAAATCTATATAAAGAAAATTCAAACGCAGATAATGTTACACAAATGGAAGCAGTGCAAACAAAACTTGCAAACTTAAAAGAATTTATAGTTAGTCAAACACTTCTAGCCGAAAAAATTGAAGAAATTAACGCTTATGCTATTTCAATAACTCCTTCTACAAATGACATTGCTGATAAAAAATTATCATTGACTGATGAGATTGAAAGTGCTGAAGAAATGTATAATGAAGCAATTCCAACAGCACAGACAATGGAAGAGAAAAAACAAGAAATAGATAACAAAATAAAATTATTGGAATTACAAAAAGCACGCCTAAATGTTTATGTTTCACTTGGTGTAGTTAAGTCTGAAATTAAAAATGATTCAAACATCAATGCTGATGAGAGAGAATATCTAGAAAGAAAACTAAAACAATTTACAACTAAATTAGAAAGTATTCATTTTGAAGAAAATACTGATCCAAGCGAATTTACTGATTTACAAAATCAATGATTATCAGGCGAAACTGAAGACTCAATTCCTTATGCAATTCAAAATACTAAAGAATTAAGTTCTGCTTATCGTGAAGCACAAAAAGTAAACAATTTAAAACAAACTGGTCTTAGCGAGCAACTTGATTCGGCAGCTGTAAAAAGTGCATTTAGCAAGTTAGGTGAAGCAATTGAACAAGCAGTTGTAATGAATAAAGACGATAATACAACTAACGAAGCTAAGAAATTAAAAATAGCTCAATTACAGTCTTTAACAGAAGATGTTATTGCTAAGAAAAAAGAATCATTAACACAGTTAGCATCAAATGCTGAACAATTGTACAAAGTATTAAACGAACCAACTAACAATGCACAAGACGCTAAATTAGAACATTTTAAAGAAAAAGCAATCGACGATATAAAAAATTGTCAATTGGACGATCAAGCAACAAAAGCAGAATCAATAAATAAAATGAATCAATTGATTCAAGCAGCTCTTGATATTTTCCGTTCACAAGTTGAAAAAGCATATCAAGTACAAAGTGATAAACTAGATAAAAAAATAGAGTTATTGCAATCATATACTGACAACATTTTGATTAATTCAATTTGAAAACAACCTACAGCAGATAAATTTACTGAAATAACTGCTAAAAACAATGTAGTTAACTCATTTACCACATCAAAATCGAATATATCTAATTCCTTAAAACAATATTCAGGTATCGATATTCAAACATCATTTGTTAATGCATACTTGAACAAAAATATTGAACTAATTAAACAATCTCAGGAAGTTGTTGATCAATTTAAAGAATCTATAAACAATGATTTTGATGAATTGCTAACTGAAAACACTGGTAAATTAACTGTTTTAAGCAATATATTTGATAAAGGTCTAGTTACTTCAAGTGTTGGTTCAGAAGAACAAAGTTTATTTAAACAAATTGGTTTTATTGAAACTGAAGCTAACTTTTCTACATTAAAAACTTCATTAGCAAGCTATGTAGCAAAATTACAAACTATTAAATCAAACTCAAACACAGCTGAACTGCAAATCAATATACAAGAAGTAAATAATTTATTAACATCATTTGGTGAATTGATTAGCACTCTTAAAAATGAAGCGGAACAATTATCAGCATCACGTGCTAATTTAAATGAAATATGACAATATCTACTTAAAGCAAATAAAATAGATTCAGCAAACGTGATTTCTACAGCCTACCACAATAAATGAACACCATTTAACGAACAAATTACATCTATAGAAATGCACAGTGCAACTAACTTTATCTCAAACTCTTTTGTTTTTGATAATTTAAACGCAATTGATGGTGTAATAACAGGTGCAAAACCATTTATTGACTATATAAATAATGTTGATTTAAATAACAACTTCAAGAATTTATTACATAATATAAATCCAGAGGTCAAAGATTCAATCATTTTTGAAGACTTTAACAAGAATTTAGATAAAATGACTCAATCTCTAGATCCTCAAGAAGAAAAACTAGATATCACTAACAATGACTCGTTCTTAAGTATGTTCGATAATTTTGGTGATACAAAGATAGATTCTGAGTCAAACTTTAGCCCAATTTACTTCAAGGTTTACTTAGTGAAAGACACCAGTTTGAATAAATGAGTTGTAAAACAATCATCTAATATTAGTGAAAAAGTATACAAAGCGAAATTGAGATATGAATATAGACCAGATAATCTAAATTCATTTAGCAACTATTCAGGCTTTAGTTTTGATGTTGATAGAGAATTAAGATTCAAAACTAAAGATAGCTTATCGCTAGAATCAGGAACAAGTTCTGTATTCTTTAAAAACTATGAAAAAAGCTCACTTGGTTACAATTCAAAACAAGTAATTGGAAATGTTGAAGAATTAGGATGAGATGACGTTACTAATCGTGAACTTGCTAGTGAAAAAGTTCTAGAAACATTTAAAAAAGCTCTTGGAATTGAAGGAAATAAACAACTTGTTCTATATCACACACGTAATAATGACGAAGTTCTAAAACACGTAGGTGTTGTCGAAAATGGTCAATATAGCGAAAGAACACAAGGAAGTGATAATTTCAATATTAATTTCTTATTCCCTCAATTCTACATTTATCAACAATCTACACAAATTAGTGCTGATTCTGAACTACAAGCATTGAATATTTCAGTTCAAGGTAATGAAATTGTTATTGACGCAGCTATACCTTCAAACTTATTAGTTGGTCCAGCTAACTATGAAGCTAACGCAAATGCAATTGTGGTTAATGACGGAGTCATTGATGATACTAAATCAATGCCTGATGTTATTCTAAATAGAATTAGAATGGGTGTTGATTTTGACGATGCAACTAAAAATGTGTCACTATTTCTAACACACTTTGAAAGTTTCAACGTGACAAAACAAAGAATATTAAATGATAATTCTATCACACCGACTTTAACATATGAACATGATAATGCACAAGCATATGTGTGATCTAATATTGACTTTGCTAAATACATGGTTCAACACACTGATATCTGAGATAATCACAATTCAGGAAACGAGTCATACCTTGCAAAAGATGTTGATGGTGGTGACGTAAGTAATGATTACGCTGGCTATACTCCAACAAGCACCGATCCAGGTTATAACAAATATATTATTAAAAATCATCGTGCCGCATATATTTACATTTACACAACAGATACCAACGGCGACAATATCAAAAATACTTCGACAATTAGTGATGATAAAATTGGCAAATTGTCTGTATTGTACAACACAGGTGTTGTTGAATTTAACTTTAAAGATTTAAAGAATTAATATAGCAAAGATCATATAAAATAGAGAATAATCTCAAACAAAAAATAGACTCGAAACTTTACGATTCGAGTCTATTTTTTTGTCTTAATTTACTATCAAAAAGTGGGATTTTTATATCAAAAATATTTAAGTCTAATTTGATATTTGTTGTTCAATAAATTCAATTTGTTTTTGGAATGATACGTCGAATATTCGAGCAATGATGTTTTCACTAAAATCTTCGTTTTCTTTTAAATGTGAATATATTAATTCTTTATTGTTTGGGTTGGTATATAAATCAACTAACTGTACTTTTGCTCAGTTGTCAAAATTATATTCGATTCCTGTTCTTTGTTTAAAATCGTTCTTTTTAGTTTCAAGATATGTGTTTAGTTTAGATTTTATTAATTTTAATTCTTCTTCATTTTCTGAAAAAGGAGGTGTTAAATATTTTTCGATGACAAGTTTATTAAATTCCTCCTCACCTTCGCCATCATTTATTAAGAAATAAACAAAATAGTCATAAGGTATCGAACTAACATCTATTGGTGCCTCATTTAGTCCTTTTAAAGTGAATCAATCTGGGTGAATTCTTAAATTATCCTTTTTGAAATTATATTCAACTTTATCTTCAAAAAAATAGATCATGCCAAACATAGCGTCTGTCATTGTTTTTTTACTTCTTCCTCCATAGTGTTCAGGGTAATAATCAATTATTCCATCATGACTATAGTCAAGCTCAAAACTATTTTTTGGAATTGAATATGTTCCTCATTGATCTTGTTCTTGGTATTGACCAACGTGTTCTAGAAAAATTTCATTATACAATCCAACTTTGTCAGTATCTGGTTTTACGCTTGAACCTAATAAATCAGCTAAAGTATACTCGCTTTGGTCAAAATCCAATTCCAATGTCGCTAAAGCTAATCTGAAACGATCATAACGCTCTGATGTCAATCTTCTTAGATTAGATCGAAAAGGAACGTATGGCGGCATTAATGATTGGTATTTATCTCATTTTTCGTTTAAGTATCGTGATATTACATTTTTTAAATATAACGGTGTTGCATTAGCGGGAACAATTTTTCCTTCGCTCATTCCATTTTGAATTACACCATCAAAATATATTTCCTTATTTGTGCCAGGATCTATATATCCAACTTGAATGTCAGGCAATAAGGAAGGGTAGAAAAATGTTTGTTTGAACACTTCTTCCTTTTCTTTCTTGTTGACTGGGGTTTTCATTTCAATTAAATAACCATGACTGTCTTTTTTTTCATAGTCATATCTATTTTGAATTACATTATTTTTTATTTTTGCTAGTTCAGCAGTTCCCAACTGTAATCTAACATATTCCAATCCGGAATTTTTTGCATACGAATATAATTTGCGGTTGTCGCTCATATGCTCATAATGAGAGGAAATAGTACTTATATAATATGGTAGATATTGTGTATCGTGATTTTGCACATCATCTCTGTTTGGATATTTTGAAGCAATACCATTTTTACCATCTAAAATATGTTCAGAAACTGCGCCATATCTATAAGAACTATATTGATCTGACTCTGTGTCAATAACAAATGGTTTAACGTTTCAAAATTTATCTTTTAATTGTCTATAAACATCCTTGAAGCGTTCTACTAAATCCGTCTTTTTTGGATCACTTAAAAATAAAGAGTAGGCAAATTCTTTCATTTCATAAGGACCTCAAAATTTATAACCGTTTACTCACACGTTTCATCTTAAATAAGTTGTGATAAATCTTCATGCATCCTTACCTATTTCTCTATCATAGTTATAATTTTTTAAAGATAAATAAAGTCTTTTAAGAAACACTTTACCATGCGGTGTGAATAGCACTTTATGTTCATTCTCTTTTGAAACTATAAAGTTAAGGTAATCACGTGGAAATCCATCAAAATCTGAGTTCTTAAATGGATTAATGTTGTTTATTAATTCGACCAACGGTTTGACATAGTAATCAATTTCATCTAAATTTTGACTTATTCGTTCATTTTCATAGCTATCTAGTAATCATTGCACTGGTTCTTTAATAGCAATTTTTCCATTATATATTGAATTGTAATTATATAATCCTGAATCGGTTGTTTTACTCAAAAGTTCACCTGTTTTATAAAGAAAATCGACCGCGGACTTTTCACTCAAATCTAAATTAAAATCATCTACCAATGCAGAATTTACTTTTTGCACTAAATTAGAACCTAACGAGTCGAATGCTCCGGCAAAATAAAGAAGGCTAGGCTTTACGTCGGGTAATTTACCCACATTTTTGTCAAAAAAGTCCTCAGTGGGTGCAACATTGATTTTTTTGCCTTCTATTTTTATTTTTTGTATTTTGTTTTTTAATTTTTCTAATTCAGTTTTATCATCGTTTTTGAATTCTTCTTTCAAAGCCTTGATGTTTTTTAATGCATTTTGTTTATATTCATTTTTTTGTTCTTCGCTAATTGACTCAGAGTTTTTGTTAAAAGCGTCGTATTTTTTTTCCGCTATTGCTAGATATTCATTATATTCATTGCTTTTTTGTCTTCTTAGCTTGTCATTAGCTTCTTTTAAATTTTCTATTTTTAAATTTGAATTATTGACAGGTCGATGAATCGAACATGCAGCCACGGCAGCAGTGGTTATAACCCCACCCGAAAATGCTAGAGTATTAGTCAAAATTAAAACTGTTTTTTTCTTCTTCATATGCCTCCATATTAATCTAAAAACTTTTTATAAAGGATTATACAATATTTCAGTATTATTTTACATTAAACTTTTATTATGAGCAACTTTCGCACAAATCAATGCAATTTTTGTCTAATAAAATCGTCTGTAAAATGCTATTTTATTCGAACAGATTTTAGAAAATGTAGTTCAGATACAAAAACAAAATTCAAAATGGATAGGCAGTTAAAAAACATAAAAGATCATGCACGCACAAAAAATATGAAGAAACCAAGACTCCGATAACTAAAACATTATTTGTGTGCTATTGATACTTTATGAATTAAAATAGTAAAGTTAAAGACGTCATGCCTTTCATCAAGACAATAAAATTTCTATATAAAGCTGATTAGCTTTCTGTTTTTGTTTGATTTTGCAAATAATGTATAATCGATAAAGTTTAAAAACGTAACTTTATGCGGGAGGATTATAATGAAAAAGAAATGATGTATTACAACTCTCGCGATTTTGCCAATTGTTCAAGTTGCGCTCAATTACCGAGCTTCAAATGTAAATCAAAATTGACATAAGCAAAATGATTTAGCTCATATTTCAACTAAACGTATTAATCTCGACCAGTATGATGCGAGTGATTGGATGAGTAATCTCTCTGACAATAGAAACTTGTTTTCATTGTCAATTCCAGGAACTCATGACTCAGCAATGTATAATGGATACGGCATTTACTGATTTTTTGGGAGTCTAAGAGCACAAACACAAGTGTATAGTTTTCAAGAACAACTAAAATTAGGTATCAGAGCATTTGATTTACGAAGCCAAAATGACGGTAGGTTAGTGCACGGTCCTGTTACGTCTTATCAAACATTAGATAATGCATTTTATGAATATACAAAATTTCTTGAGAAGCATCCAACGGAATTTATTTTGGTGCGTATAAAAGATGAGAATTTTAATGTTCGTGATAACAATTACGCAAGACAAGCTAATAGTGTATATCATGATGTTTTACATAAATACGAGAAGTTTTTATACAACACGGAGGGTAAATCGTATAATACTTTATCACGTGAAAGGGGTTTCAATATTCAACAATATCGTGGCAAAATTATTGTTTTGAATCATTGACACCACTTGGTTACTACTGACTTAAAAGGCGGATATCATTTTCGTGAGTTAACGGTAGAGCAAAGCATTCAGGATAAATATGATGGATTAAGTATTGATGAAAAAATTAATCTGATTACTAAACATTTTAACAAAACCAGTAATAAGGAATATTTAGAAGACAATGTATATGTAAATTTTATGTCAATGGCTGCGGGATGACGTCCCGATAATTCTTCTGCACGAATAAATCAAAGAATTGTAAATTATTTAAATCAACACCAGGAATTATCAACACTAGGCGTTGTTTTTGCTGATTATCCAGGCCCTTCATTAATTCAAGCAATCTATAAAACTAATTTTAACTATACAGATAAAATTCTTGATAATGATGGGCTTGAAAAAAATGTTAAGGACCTAAGTTTTTCTCGAATATACGATGGTGACACCGAGATAACATTGTTAATATCAGATAATATTGAAGCTTATCGCGGATTGAATTTAGAGATAAATATAGATGATGAAACGCTTCGTAGAACAATTCCTAATAATTTTAATTCAACTAAATTCGTGATTAAACTAGACAATAAAACATTAAAACAAGGACAAAATTTAACTATTAAATCTTACAAAATGACTCCAAATGATGGCTGGTATATGCAAAGAAAATACAACGAAATTAACAAAACACTGGAAATAGAAATTAATGATTTCATTATCAGCCGTAATAACATGATTAATGAAGTATATTCAATGATCATTGATTATAGTTACAATCCAGATTACAGTAACATTGTTGATTATTTACAACGCATTTTCATGACACCTTTAAGCAAAATACGGAACGGCGATAATGAAAAATTTGCCGAATTAAATAACAACTTCAATGCAATCAAAGAACAATTGAAAACTCAATTGCTTGTTTTAAATAACATTGACGATAATTTGCTTCATATTGAACAAAGAGAGTTAAATTTAAATAATTTTTTCACTAATGAAAATAGTGAAAAAATAATGAATTCCAAAGTCAATGCAATCAGTAAAATTGATAATTTATTCAGTAATAACAACACTTATATAAGTGGTGATGACATTGATGGTTTATTGACCGAAATAACAAAAAATAAACAAATTACTAGTGTTGCTATCGAGACTATTAATATTAATAAGAATGTAAATATTGCCGAAGCAAAAAAACAATTAAATAGTGTTGATTCTTCTTTTGATTTTGCTAAAAAATATTGAGTTGATGAACTAAACACAATTTTAACTAAACCAAATTATGTAATATCAGATATTGAAAATTTGAATAATATAGACAGGATAAATAAAGCGGCGGAAGATTTTAAAAATAATTTTTCAAGTCCAATGCCGAATGTTGTAAAAAATATTAATCTTGCTGTCAAAAACATTGAGATTATAAAAGAGTTTTTTGATACTGACGAAAACCGTACTTTACTTGATAAATTTACTGAAGATATTATTGAAAATATCGAGAATTTATCATCGCCTGATATTCTTAAAGAAAATGTTGAATTGTACAAAGAAAAATTACAAACTCTAAAATCTTCATTGAAAAAGGCAAAACAATATTTAGACGAAAATACCGTTTTTTCTAACAAAGCAATGCATACATTGAAAAATACAATTAATGACATCAATAATATGTTTGAAAATCAAAAACGAATTGAATTTAACATTAGCTATTTTGAAACAGCAAACAATAAAATTGATACAGATATCAAACACGCTATGCATTCAAACAATCTTTACACTGAAATTAGTGAAAAAATAGACGAAAATGATGATTTATTCAGTGAATGAAAAGAACTTTTAAAGGAAAAATTAAATCATATTAATGACATTACTGATAAATCAGTAGAGCCAATTCAAAATTTAATTAGTGATTTAAAAAATGGTGATTTTAATAATAAATTGAATAATCTAGTTCATTTAAGTCAAGCTCAAAAAGAAAGAATGTTAACAAATATTAAATCTAATATTGATATAAATGCAATTAATCAATCATTTGTCGATTTTGCATTAGTTAATGCAAAAATGTTGGAGTTAAAAGATCTTGTTGATGAATTTAGCGATTTTGAAAATTTAATAGGTTATAAACTATTACTTGATGAGAATAAAAAAGAACTATCAAACAATATACATTTGATAACTCAGTCAATAAATGATGATCTAAACATAGAAGAAATTGAACAAAAAATTTCTTACTTATTGAATAATAAAAATATTTTTAACGGGGACCAAATTATTGCTGATATTGATAATTTAATTACAAATTCAACCCAGTTATATTCATTCCAAAAGAACAAGTTTAAAGACGTTTTAAGAACTGTTGACAACTACTCAAAATTACAATCATTAAAAAAATTAATTCAACTCGAAGAACAAAATGATTTGATAAATAATGATAAAAAGTTATTTAAATTATTATCAACAACACAAGAAGAAAATGTTTTAGACGCGTTAGTAAATGCAAACAGTCAAGATGAATATCAACAAATCAAGGAAAGAACAACAGAACTAAACAATGTTGTGGGCAATGCCATTGATTTGTTGAGTAGAATTTCAAATATAGAAAATGATCAACGTTATATCAATAATTTCGAAGAAAATAAGCAAAATTTAATTGACTCCATCGATGTTTTAAAACATATTTACTTGATAAGTCAAGACTCAAACCAAATATTGAATCAAATAGGCGAGGTCGAGAAAAAAATTGAACTATTATACTCAGAATCAGAAAGATACATTCAATATCAAGAAAAAAGACAAGCACTGCAGCTATATGCAGAGACTAAGAACCGATTAAACGATGAAAAAGAACGGCTAAATAATGACCAGTATATATACAATGAAATTATTGCCAAAATTAATAATTTAATCGATCAAAGCGACCTTACTATCAGTGATGGAGCTTTAACAACTACTGAAATTAATTTAGCAAATGAGAAACTAAATGATTATTTACTGAAAATTAATGATTTAAAAATAGCTGCCAAAAACAATTATGACAAGGAACAAAGAAGATCGAATTTTGCGAATTTTTACAATGTATTTTATTTCACGATCAATGATGAAACAAAAGAGACAATCTTACCATCTAATATTGTTGCATCTCAACTGAATAAAGACAATTGCGATCCAAATTATCTAATTTCGGACATAAATTTATCAGCTAATAATGACAACGGCGAAATAACGATTTCTTATACAATCAGTACAACTGACAATGAATTTATAGATAATAAAACACAAGTAATTACTGGTTTGTTGACCACAAGTCGTGTAGAAGAAGCAAAAAGAATTGAACAAGAAAGACAACAATTGATAAATTCTCTTCAAAAATCAATCAATGATAAGTTAATTTTTTCAAAAAATAACTGAAATATAGAACAAATCCAAGATAAAATTAACGATTTTAATACTAAATTAAATCATTATTACGAGCAATCAAATTCATCTAATTTAGAACCTGTTCAAATTGACAAGATATCAAAACAAGTAGCAGATGATTTTAAGTCTACAAAGTCATTTGTTGATGATTTCATAAATCATTACCTTAATAATTTGATAAATAATACCGAATTTAAAATACCGAAAGAAAAAGATATTACGCAAATAGAAATTTCTGACATTACATCAAATATCAACGATAGTAATATCAGCCTAAAAATAGATCGTATTGAAAAAAATCTACAAGATTCAAAAATCATTATTCATTTTTCTTTGAATTATAAAAATTTAAATAAAAATGCCGAATTTGAGATTAAGGGCTTTTTGCCCAAACCATCTTTAAAACCTACAAAAAACAGTATTGCTGAAGAAAATAACAAACAAACAAAATCAGACCAAGAGCAAAAATTTTTAGACGCTCAACAAAACACTGAAAAAAGCAATATCGCAAACGAATCGCCACACAATAATCAAATACAAAAACAAAACACTGAAAAAAGCAATATCGCAAACGAATCGCCACGCAAACATCAACATCAAAATCAAAACACTAAAAATAATCCAATATTAAAACAAGAACAAAAATCGAATAAAGCTAGTTTTAATAAAAATTATCTTTGACTGCTATCAATCCCTATAGTTGGAGCACTAATTTACGGTGTAATTTTCTTCAATTCAAGGTCAAGAAAAAGATAGGAATATTAACCATGGTAATCATGGTTTTTTTATATTGCTTTGGTCAAAGCAAATTTTTTGTCGCAAAAAATTTATATTAAACAAATTGATATTAATTTTCATATTTTTTGAGATTTTAACGAGATAAGTAAATTAAATAAATTTAGTTTTTGTCCAAAAAAATAGTAAATAAGCGTTATCGGTAAACGTGCAAATGATAAATATTTACTTGTGAGTTTTCACAATTAATTTTTGCTATTCAAAAAAGGCATTTTTGATGAAAAATACTTATTTTTTAGCACTTTTTTTCTACAAAAAAATGCAAAAAAATATTTTTATTATTTTTATTTTTTGCCTCATTTTTGGTTGTTTATAATAATTATTAACCTTTAAAGGAGGTGATTATGAAAGATCGAAAAATTAAAAGAAAAAACGAATATTACTACAATTCAGTTTCACCAATAGAATACTATCAAAATGGTTTTCAAGGAAGACTAAGAAGTGTTAATTGAAATTGAATCAACGACGATAAGGACTTGGAAGTTTGAAATAGAATTACCCAAAATTTTTGACTGCCTGAAAAAATACCTGTGTCAAATGACTTAAAGTCCTGAAATACTTTAGATGAGAAATGACAACAATTGATTACAAGAACATTTACAGGGCTAACTCTACTTGATACAGTTCAAGCGACAGTATCGGATACAGCTCAAATACCACATTCAACTACCGATCATGAGCAAGTTATATATGCTAACTTTGCTTTTATGGTTGGTGTGCACGCTAGAAGCTATGGAACAATTTTTAGTACTCTATGTTCTAGCGAACAAATTGAAGAAGCTCATGAATGAGTTATAAACAATGATGCATTGCAAGCGAGAGCAAAAGCATTAATTCCATTTTATGTAGGAGATGACCCACTAAAATCAAAAGTTGCATCAGCACTTATGCCAGGGTTTTTATTATATGGTGGATTTTACTTGCCATTTTACTTAGCAGCAAGATCAAAATTGCCTAATACTAGCGACATTATTAGATTAATTTTGAGAGACAAAGTGATCCACAACTATTACAGTGGTTACAAATATCAACGCAAAGTAGAAAAATATTCTAAAGAAAAGCAAGAAGAAATGAAAAAATTTGTTTTTGACTTAACTTATAAATTGATTGATTTAGAAAAGAAATTTTTATATGAACTTTATGATGGTTTTCATTTAAGCGACGGTGAAAACTTGGCTGAAGATGCTATTAAATTTAGTTTATATAATGCTGGTAAATTTTTACAAAATCTAGGATATGATTCACCATTTAGCGAAGAAGAGACAAGAATCAAACCGGATGTATTCGCCCAATTATCTGCTAGAGCCGATGAAAATCACGATTTCTTTTCGGGAAATGGCAGTAGTTATGTTATGGGCGTTAGCGAAGAAACTGAAGATGAGGATTGAGAATTTTAATTATGAGCAAAGATTACATTAAATTAGATGAGGTTATTCAACCAAAAGGTGAAATTCACTGTGTTTATTTCACAACAAATACTAAAAATACAGAAACTTTCGTAAACAAATTAGGTTTTAAATCAACTGCTATACCATATAGTATTGAGGAAAAAATCAGTGTTGATTTTGATTATGTATTATTTTGCCCTACCTATTCGGGCGGTGGGGAATTTCGTGAGGGTGCCGTACCTAAACAAGTAATCCAATTTTTAAACAACGAGCAAAATAGAAAACATTGCCGTGGTGTTATCAGCTCAGGCAATACCAATTTTAATGATACCTACGCTATTGCTGGTGCAATAATTTCAAATAAATTAAAAGTTCCTTTGCTTTATCAATATGAGTTGAGAGGGACAAAAGCGGACGTAGAAAATGTGCAAAAAACACTAATTAATTTTTGAGGAAAACATGAATAACGAGACAAAAAATAAATTGAATGATGAAGACGACAAATATATTGCTTTAAACGCAATTGCAGGAATTAAATTCAATGGGAAACATGATTTTAGTGCAGATAAAGAGGCAGTAAAAAGGTATTTAATTTCACACGTAGAACCAAAAACAAGAAAGTTTGAAAATGAACAACAAAGACTGAATTTTTTATTGAAAAATCACTATTACGAGCAAAATTTAATCGATAAATATGGCCTTGACAATGTTCTTTCATTGACTGATTACGCATTGAGTTTAAAACACGAATTTCCTAGTTTTATGGGAGTTTTTAAATTCTATTCAACATATTGTTTGAAATCGTTTGATGAGAGTGAGTATTTAGAAACATATTCACACAGAGTGTTGATGAATGCTCTTTTATTAGCCGATGGCAATATTGAGCTTGCAAAATCGTTAATCAAAGATATCATTGATGGTTGTTTTCAACCGGCAACTCCAACATTTTTAAACGCTGGTAAAAAACAACGTGGCGAGTATGTATCGTGTTATTTATTGCGTGTCGAAGACAATATGGAATCAATAGCGAGAGCAATTTCAACATCATTACAATTATCAAAAAGAGCCGGCGGAGTCAGTTTGTGTCTAACAAATTTACGTGAGTTTGGTGCACCAATTAAAAAATTAGAAAATCAATCATCTGGAATAATTCCTGTAATGAAAATATTAGAAGACTCATTTAGTTATGCTAATCAATTGGGACAAAGACCAGGTGCTGGTGCGGTTTATTTAAATGTTCACCACCCAGATGTATTATCTTTTTTAGATACAAAACGTGAAAACGCTGATGAAAAAATAAGAATTAAATCATTATCATTAGGCTTAATTGTGCCTGATATTACATTCCAATTAGCTAAGGAAAATAAAGATATGGCTTTATTTTCGCCTAAAGATATCAAAGATTATTATGGCGTATCAATGAGCGACATTTCAATTACTGAAAAATATGATGAATTATTATTTAATCCAAAAATTAAAAAAACATTTATTAGTGCTCGTAAATTATTCCAAACAATTTCAGAACTTCATTTCGAATCAGGTTACCCATATATTCTTTTTGATGATACAGTAAATGCCAATAACGCACATCGAAAACAAGGAAGAATAGTAATGTCTAACTTGTGTTCAGAAATTGCACAAGTTTCAACTGAAACCGATTATTACAGTGATTTAACAATCAAACAATTAGGTCAAGATATTTCATGTAATCTAGGAAGTTTAAACATTGATAAACTTATGAAATCTGGTACTGATTTTGAAAATGTTGTACAACGATCAATTAGAGCACTAGACACTGTTTCACGTGTTGCTGATTTATCATCAGCGCCAAGTATTCAAAATGGTAATAATAAAAATCACGCCTTAGGTTTAGGGGCAATGAATATGCACGGCTTTTTAGCAACACACAATATCTATTACAATTCTGAAAAAGCTTTGGACTTTACTAACATTTTCTTTTACACTGTTGCTTATTATGCTTATAAAGCATCAAATATGTTAGCACGTGAAAAAGGCAAATTCAAAAACTTTGAGATATCAGATTATGCCAACGGTAAATATTTAGAGAAATATACTGCTTGTGAAAATGACAAATTTACTCCTAAAACACAAGAAGTTGCTGACATTTTCAATAAATATTCAGTAAAAATACCAACAAAAGCTGATTGAATTGAATTAGATAAACAAATTCAAAAATATGGTTTAGCCAACTCTCATCTAATGGCGATTGCACCAACTGGAAGTATTTCGTACCTATCTTCATGTACCCCTTCACTTCAACCTGTAGTAGCTCCTGTCGAAGTTCGTAAAGAAGGTAAAGTTGGTAGAGTTTATGTACCTGCATACAACATAAACAACGAAAATATTCAATTTTATCAAGATGGTGCCTATGAACTAGGACCTAATCCGATAATTGACTTGGTGGCAACTGCGCAACAACACGTAGATCAAGCAATATCATTAACATTGTTTATGACAGACAAAGCAACAACCAGAGATTTAAATAAAGCCTACATTAGAGCATTTAGTAAAAAATGTAGCTCAATTTACTACGTTAGAGTTCGTCAAGAAGTGCTAGAAGGTAGTGAAAATCTTGAGTGTGAATCTTGCATGATTTAATCGCTCATCATAAATATTAAACATTTTATAGGTGCAATTCATATTGCATCTTTTTAAATTCAATATTAGGTGTAAAATATTAACAACAGAATATTTTTATACTTTTATTTTGTGTATAGAAATTATCAAATAACTAAAGTGTTCTTATTTTTAAGTGTTTATCATAAAAAATGCTAATTCGTCATTAATAAATGCCTAAAAAAATGTTTTTGATATAATTTTTATTTTAATTAGTAATAAAATATCTATATATTCTATAAGTCTAATATTAATGGGGTAAAAATGAAATTTTTAAAAAACAAAAAAACAAAAAAAATAGCTCTTTCGCTTTTATCGACTGTCACAATAGCCTCAGTTGTTACAACAACTGTATATTTCAGCACGTCAAAACCAGCAGATTCAATCGATTATCAAAGCAATGCAAAAGTTAATGAAAAATTCATACCAAAAGATAATTTAGATTTAGAAAATACCGTTAGATCTATCCTTGATAATAACATTAGAGAAATAGAAAAACCTATTGAAAAACCAAAACCAAAACCACAACCCAAACCTGAACCACCTAAAAAGATTGAAATTGTAAAGACAGATACTGAACCTAAACCGGAGCCAAAACCCAAACCTGAACCACCAAAACCAAAACCCGAACAACCCAAACCCAAACCAAAACCTGAAATTAAGCCAACACCTAAACCACAACCAAAGCCGGATGTTCAAATACTTGATGATGATAAAAAAGTTGCCTACGAAGACAACTTAACTAACATAACGATAGCGGGTGTTGATGTTCACGCAGAGGTTGAACTACCAAGAAGACGTCAAGTTTACAACTATGATGTGCGTAACAAAATTACTAACCCCAACCCTTATCAAAATAACACTGTTGGTAAAATTATTCACGTAGATGTTACTAATGAATTGAGGGAAGGCGTTATTAAACAAGCAAAAGACTCACCGGTTGGTATTAATGGATCGGGAATCAAAACTTTGGTTGGTTATATAAGCGAAATCCAAGATAAGAACGCCAAAAACATTGATAGTTTTATTGGACAAAACCAAGCATATTGAGATAAAGAATTTTGAAAATGACGCAGATTATTCGACAGTGATAAGGTCAAAGAATTTCTTAACGATGAAGGAAAACAACAATATGACACGATGGATTTTCAAGGTAGCAAGCAATGAAGATATGTTTGATTGTATCAACATCTAGATTTTAATAAATTCACTAAAATCTCTGCTACTGCCGAAAAATACTTAGCACAAGGTTATGTTTTAGACCCACGTGAAACATATTTCACTGAAAACGGAGAATTGGAGTCAAGTGTTTGAAATCTGCCTGATGAATTTAATGGCACAATTTCGAGATTAAAAAGAGATAACCTTACTCGTCGTGTATTCAGTTATGATACTCAATGAAACAGAAGCCCAGAAGATATCAAAAACGGGACTTATCCAGGTTGAAGTAGCAGTGATGTTACTCGTACTCACAAAGCATTTAGAGATATTGTAACCTATGGCGATGGTGTAAAAATCATTCAAATGAAAAGAAATAATCCAATTGATGATCCTAAACAAATTAACGAAGGACTGGTTTTAGAAATCGATGCGGCCAATACTGCCGGTTATGATAAAACTATTCGTTTAATTCGAAGAGTTAAAGAACAAAATCTTAATGTTGTTTCGTACAGAATAAAAAATATGGGTGAAAATGATAGTGCCCAAGCATTCAAACCTATTCTTAGAGAATTGCCAAACGAAATACAACAGCTTGAACTTTACTTTAGTGATCGGGCAACAAACACTGGTTCTCTAATTGAATTAGAAAACAAAAGAATTAAAGAATTGGCATTGTACACACTTGGTAATTCTCTACTTGATATTTGAAGTATTAACCCACTTTCACTTAGAAATACTGAGTGAATCAATACCAATGACTACAATGTTAGTTCAGAATTCGCTAATAACGTTACCGCAATTTCACGTATTACATTTGACACATTAGCTTTTGATGCTCAAGATTACGATGAAAACTCACAATATCCATACGAAAGAATCAATCTAGGTTTAAGAATGGCATATTATGCTCGTAATAACGAGCCTTTCTTCCAAGGTGGATATGGACCGGGTCTAGATGTGGATCACAACGAAGGTGGCAATAGTTATCCAACTGGACTTGACTTCACTAGAGTGCCTAAAATTAGATCATTACACGGCTTAGTATTTAAGGACCAAATTAAACAAAGTAATGCTCCACGTAAAATTTGGAGAGCAACATTCTATAACAATGATAAATATTTTGAAATTGGTGCAAAAGATTTAGATTCACCAGGACTAGAAAACTTCGCTCCACCAGCACCAGGGATGAGACCAAAAATTAAATTTTCAAATGGTACTACGACTATCGGTTTTAGAATCAATGAAGATATTAACTCAAGAGCAATTGCTAATTTAGCACGTTTTAGAGAATTAGCTAGAAATGAAGATCCTTTATTTCCAGGTAAAGTATTAGTTTCAGCGGATATTCCAAACAGCGAATCATTAATTAATAGATTACGCGGCGCTGGTTTCGATGTTGAAATTGACAATGGAATTGAATTCCAATAATGAGAGGAAAATATGAAAACTAAAAAATGATACTTGATGCTTTCACTTTTAGGCATATCAGCAACAACTCCAATGGTTGCTGCAGCTTGTGCAAAAAGTGACAGTGTAAGCGATATCGACAATAACAAACAAAAAAATCCCCCAACAACACAAACACAAAATAACTCAAAAGATGTTTCTTTTGATAATTTAACATCATTAAGTTTTGATGAATTATTTGACGCTAATTTTGGATTTGATTCAAGTTTAAGTAGATCGGAAATTGATGCTCTATCATTGTCAAAAGATGCTACTAATTTAGTGCACTTAACTTTTAAAAATAATTTAGCAAATAATTTTGATTTTAACTTAATAGGTGTTAATACTGCAGCGGACGCAAATATTACTGGTTTAGCTCAATTTAGCATTGAAATTACTGATAAAAAAGACAAAACAAAAAGCATTATTAAGAGTTTTGATTTAAGCGGTTTTAAAAAGACAGCTTACGGCGCAGACAGTAATGGGAACATTCCTTTTGATTCAACAAAAAATGTTGTAACAAACACATACATCAATTCTAACCAAATGGAAAGATACAAATTAGATAATGAAGAATATTTAACCGAATTGAAACACCAATATCACGATCAACCAGAAAACAGCGTGCGTGAAGAATTAAATTACACCCCTTCTTATGCACAAAAATTCAATGATTTAGCCGACGAAGCGAAAATACCAACATATGAGGATGGAGTTTATAAAGGATTTACCTTGCCTAAATTTAATCCTGATGGTAGTTTTGGCGGTTTATCAATCCACTCTGGTTCAGTTCCGACAAAATACTCAAAAACAGACTTTTTAGGTGATAGAAATATTTTCCAATCAATCGGGTTAGCTCGTTTATTGCCAAATGAAAAGTATAGAGATATTGCCTATCAAACTGTGTCAGCAAGTTTTACATACGCCAATGATTTTGAAGTCGAAATAAATGAATTGCAAGCAAAAATTGCCAAAATGACTGAGTGAAAAAACAATAATCAAAATCAAAGATTAGCAGAGTACATAGAAGCTCTTGTCAATATTGAAAAAGAAAAAATTGAATATCTTAAATACGAATTGAAACAAACTTTAGAACACCCCGAAACAGCAGAGAGAGATAAAGACGGAATTAGAGCTAGTTATCAAAATCAAATCGATGAAATCAATAGAAACATTGAAGAAAATATTAAAAAATTAACTTTTGATGCGGTTATAGCCGGTTGACAAAAAGAAATCCAGGATTTTGAAAAACAAAAAAATTCAGCCAGAAATTATCTTAGTTCATCAGGAACAATGTGAATATTAGATTACGCAAAACCTGCAAATGGTGGCTACCCAACTAAATGATATTTTGGTACAAACTCACACGTGGCAAGAATTTTTCAACGTGAAGGTTTCACAGGTTTTGGAATTACCATTCTTAAGTCATCGCCTGAAGTTGGTTTAAATACTAAATTAAAAATAAACGGCTTAGATCCACATTTTGACACATATATATTTGGTGGCCCAAATGTTAAAAAAGCTGTTACAAGAATTTACGATGGTACTGACTATCTAAAATCATCTCCAACTGAATACCTTGATCAAAAAGATAAAAAAGAGTATGCTGGCGTTGAAGAAATGATTGATTTTGCAGTGGTTGAAATTGATTTTTCAAAACTACAATTAGATACTGAGAATACTTTTTCTCTTAGAAATAATAACAATGATATAAGCAATGATTTTGTTACTGCTAATTCAGGAAATTGAGCTGAAAACTTAGCTCGTGCTATGACTAATAATTATGCAGAATTAGACGAAAGTAAAAAAGTTAAATTCCTTGGAAATTCATATCTAAAAGACTATGAAAAAATTAATTATGATTTAGTTATTAGAAAAGGTGTTCAACCTAAACAAACAGATCAATTATTTGCTTTAGGTTACCCAAGATCAACCGAAGATTTCTTCCTAGATAAATATGCCGATCATGATCAATATAGAGTAAAAGACTCATACGAAAGTCTATGAATAAACTCAGATTATCAATTCTACTACAGTGTACCAACTTCGGAAGGTGGAACACCAAGTACACCAAAAGAAAAATTGGATAGAGGAAATTACTTAAGTTACCAAATTGGTTATCGTTCATTTATTGATAAACCTGGTCTAAACGATGGCTTTATTGTAAGCCCAATTCGTGGAAACAATATTTACACAACTCTTGACGATAATTATCAATCTCACAAATATTTTAACTCAGGTCTTCAATACATGCTAAGACACTTTGTTCCAATTGGTGGTTCATCTGGCTCGAGTGTTAGAAATCAAGATAATAGATTAGTTGGTGTTCACAGCACCATTATCAAAGATGCACGTACAGATTTTGTTGCTGCATTTAGATCTGAAGGTTGAGATTATAGAGGCGCTTATGGTAAATACAATTTAGAGCAATATGACTTAATCTATGGTGGCGGAAGAGATCAAAAAACTTCATATAGACAAGCACTACAGAAAAAATATGGTGGTCAATTCAAAACACAATTGTTCGCTAATGGTGTATCAGACAACGACATTCCTGATGAATTCAAATTTAATACACAAGATTTATTGAATAAAAAAGCAACCCAATAGCTTGCAGAAAGGAATTTGACATGTTAGACACTAAAATTGATAATAAGCGTGTTTATGATGATTATCAGTCTTTGCTCAATAAACAAAAGAGAAATATTTCGACTAAAATTTACCAATGAGTACTGATATCTTTGCTTTTTATCACAACCCTTTTGTTATTTCTTTTTGCAGATAAAACCTTATTAAGTATTGAAATTATTGAAAAAATTAGTGGTGTAAAAAATAACTACGGAATTTATTTTAATAACACCAACGCTAGTTATAAAGAGATAAACGCTATTGTTTTTATTAGAATGACATTACTGCTTTTCGTCTTCATTTATCCTTTTTCAAAAGCATTTGGAGATTTAAGGTTAAACAAAGAAAAAGTTCAATATTATTGACCTTGATTTATATCTTATACACTGATTTCATTGACTGCATTTTTCTTGTTATTCTTCTTTCATTCGTTTATCAATAAAGACACCTTTATTGCAGTATCTGTCTTATTATTGGTTACATTTCTAAGTGATTTTACACACTCAATATTTAATTTCTATCTGAAAAGAAAAAGCGATCCTATCAATGGTGGTAATCGCAATATTTTAATCATTTCCCAAGTATTTAAATTTGCATTATTCATTATCGCAATAACAATCTTTTTTACTTGAAGTTCAAGTGGAAAATTATTATTACAAGACAATAAATTTGCTAATTGATTTAAAGACCTATTTGAGGTCAAAAAAGCAGCAAATTTAGCGATAATCATTGCTCTATTTGTTGGTTTTTCACTTGTTTTCTTCTTTGCTATTTACGATAAAATTAATATTTTAATATTGAAGCAATATTCTAAAGAATACTTAAAACAAAAGTTATTATTCAATCTAATCATTTTATTCGCTTTACTGTTATGAAGCATCAGAATAATGACTTTACTAAAAACAACAAGAAACATTTTTGATGAGGAAGTTAAAACTAATAATTATTTATCATTGCTATTTATTTTAGTTCCTGTTCTACTCTTTGTAACTTATTTTGTTATCAATGTTATTCCTAAATTTAGAAATAAAGGGATTTTAATGAACACATTGATATTTGCAACATTTAATACTATTCTTTGACTAGCATTTGCAATTTTTTCATTGAAATCAACTGATACCAAAATTGACCTTATCGTTTTATTTAGCTCAATAATTTCTTCGCTTATTATTCTTGCGATATTTATGTATAAGAATTACTCACTAGCCAAAACAAGTATTATTTTCATTATTTTATTGACAATTATTAGTATTATCGTTTTAAGCATATTTAGCTTTTCACAATTGCTAATATCAAAAGGCAATAATGAATTAAGTTTCATTAACTCGAGTTTAAGTATTCCGCAAATATTCGCAATTATTCAGGTAAGTATTTCTATCGCATTCTTAATTGCTGCAATCGCCCAATTTTGAATAGTAATTTTCAAAATCAACAACGCAAAATCAATCTATAAAAACGAGGTAAAAGATGAAAAATAGCAAAATTTCCAAAAAAGAACTTCATAATCTAAAATTGCAAACTGAATTAACATTATTCAATTTGTATGATGCTTACGAACAAAAAAGACAAAGCAAAAATTTTATTTCTTTTCAACAATTGCACGCATCAATATTACTTTCGATTGGCGAAGGTTTTGAATCTAAAGTCTTCAAAACTATCGAAGAGAGAGTTCAATTAGCACTTAGCAAAAAATATGACATTATTTTTAATAAATTCATTATCAGTTTTGGCAGAATAATTAAATTTAGCCAACATATTTTATTGCCAATATTAACTAAAGAAGAATCATCGTCTAATGATGTTGTTGTTCTTTCTCACGATCCTGAGCTTTCAGTTTCAAGATACTTAGTTAAATTAAATCAAGAAATAGATAAATTGATTGATAAAGGTGATTTTGTGGAAGTTATTCCTAATACGATTTTGTATCGTTCGAAACAATCTAATAATTTAAAATTGTCATTTAGCAAAGAAATGCTATCAACAATTAAGGAATAACTATGCATTTTAAGAAAATTGAACAGAAAAAAATAAGTTTAGAAAACATCTATACTCGTGTTAACAATGATAAAAATATTTTGTTGATTGAGATTATGAAGCTGAACAAAAAACTAAGGTTTTATGTTGATAATGCTTTAACAAACAAAAATTTAATAACCAATTTGCGCAAAGAATACAATATTAAAAACAGTTTTATTCAGAAAAAATCATTCACTAATGCTTTTGTTAGCAAAATGTTAAGAAAGATATTTGGTAAAAAACGTGAGTTGTGAATTTATTTAACTGAAGAACAAAAACACTCAACAGACTCGTACACACGTTATGAAAAAACGATTTTGCAAAACGTGAAAAAAGTTCAAGCCGATTTTATAGCAATTGGAGATAAGGCTATTGATTTTGTCAATAACAATAAGTTAAATTTAATTAAATCATTTAAACAAAATGAAGCAAAAATGAATATTGCCAAAGAATTGACTTTTTTAATTAAATACCTTTATATTGATGAAGGCTATGACAGTGTTCGTTTTGTTATTAATACCAATAAAAATTTTAAAAACGCTTTTACAGTTCTTCCGTTAGAAAACTTTGATGTTGACCAACTATCAAATGAAGTTAAACAGCCAATCTTAAAACCGGTTAAAAAATATGAAATTTACCCTAACTTAGAGGAATTTATTGATAACGAAATAAACATATTTTTATCAAACGCTATCCACTCTTTAATCATTGAATCGTATTTTTACAACGCTAAAAATAATTTAATTAGTACGAACCAGATTATTAAACAATTGGATGAAGATATTCTTAAATTAAACAAAAAAATAATTAAATATAAACGTGAAAAAGAAATCGAAGACATTGTTATGTTTTTCAGAAAAAAAAGAGAGGAGTAAAATGAATAATAAATTTAACATTCAAATTAACTCGCTTTCAAATGTTTCCTTAAATTTCAAAAACGCAATGTTATATTTAAATATTAGTGAATTTGGTGAATGAATTACTATAAAAAATGATTCTATAGCTAGCTACGAGATGACTTTAATTAAAATAAAATCGAACAATAAACCTGATTTTTATTTGTTTATCGAAAACGCTAATATTGTTGTCGAAAATGACTGTATTATAATCAACACTTTTTCTAATATTAAGTTAATGGTCAGTGATAAAAATAATTTTGAAAAAAACCGATTTAAAAACGAATTAAAAGCAATAAATGCCCAAATTAATTATCTATCAGCAAGTCAAAATATCGGTATTAAACTTGATGAAGTTGCTAAACTCTACGAGTTGAAACAAAAACAATTTGAAGTGCAAATGTTGTTAGAATTTTCTTTAATTGAATATGAAGGAGTCTATAATGAGTAGAAAAAAAAGATTCATTTATTCATTAGGTTCAATAACTTCACTTTCATTGCCATTAGCATTTATTAGTGCAGGTGAAGACGGAAGCAGTAATCAACCTAGTTCCACAGAAAATTCTAATGAATTTGATAATAGCACAGTCGAACAACCAAAAGATTATGACCCTTCGTTTTCAACCTTTAAAAATTTCACTACCCAAAGACTTAACGAGGCATTGACCAAAATGCCTGACGTGGTCATTGGAGCAATTAAAAATGAAATTTTAAAACTTAAAAACGACGACAAGATAGAGTATCGTAAGTCGCTTTCAAAACAAATTTATCTTTATGCTTTATTAGATTTTTTTGAAGCAAACAAAGATGATATTAAACAAAATCCTGATAAATATGGATTTTACATTACATTTCCAAACGTAGTGTCTAAATTGAGATTATATGATCGTGGTAGCGTTGAATATAACGGAAAAATTTACGATAATGTAATTTTTGGTGCTAAGAGCGTGACTGATGTTGATGCTAAATACGAAAGAGTCGTATCTAATCCTGGGGCTGATATTAAGGTTCAAACATCAAATGAAAAAAACTTTACCGATCGAGATTTTTTCGAAAAAACTATTCGTAAATATACCGATGAATTATTGAAAAGATCGATGGAAATTTCTTTCAATGAGTCTGACGTTTTATTGCTTGATAAAGATATTGAATTAAGACACGAAAAAATAACAAAAGATACAGTTACATTCAATGGTTTTAGTGTAACAACACCAAAAGGTTTTGACTCGTGAAATAGCTATATAGTAGCAAAAATTAAGCCACGTTTTGTTGATTTTGACTTAACACAAAACCAAGAATTTGTTCCTGAACAACAAAAACAACAAGAACAAACATCACCACCCAATGTGCCACCATTAGTGCCTAATGATAATGCACCTTCAGAACCTGAAGTGGTACCACCAAATACTATTGCTGAAGCCATCCCAAGTTTAGTTCCCTTTGTGCGTGCTGAACACGCAAACAAATCACTGGCTGAATTAAATGCCTTAGCTATTTCTAAGGCAAAAGGTGTGTTCTTCTTCAATAACCCAATCAATACACGTTTTGAATATGAAGTCGAAGCAGTTCAAAATGGGCAAGCAAAAGTTGCTGTGTTTGAAAAAAGTAAACCTAATCTAAAACGTGTATATAATGTTGAATTTAATCTTACAAACAATAATGATCCTATATTACAAAAAATTCGTTACACAAACATAGAATCAATAAAAAACGCTGTATTGCGTTTCTATGAATCACTGGGCTTAGACGAAAATATTGAATATAAAAAACTAAGTGACTCAGTTTTAGCTAATACTTTTTTTGGTATGGTTGATTTATTTGTTAAATCAATTTATTCAGACATATTTGTTAATGACCAAGAAAAAGAAATTGAAAACTGAAGACAAAAAATCAATAATGTTACTGACGAAAAATCTTTTAAGGCAGTAGCTAAACAGGCAAGATTAATGTTTATTTCATTTATTTCTGCAACTAGATTTAACGATTCAAAAACTTGGGTTGCAATTCCTAAGGCATATGATACTTTTGTTCAAAGATATCAGGTCGATGTATTTAGATTGAATAAAAAAATGATCATTAAAAACCTTGATTTAATGAACAAAGAATTTAAATCTAAACTTAATAACAATACCGATTACACAATTGCCACAATTGATAAATTTTTCAATAAAACCACTCGTGATGTATCTTTATTAAAAGCAAATGCCGAATCAAAACCACGTAATCTTGACGCTTGATATAATCAGTATTTAAATCAAGTTAGTGACGTGCGCAAAAACTTTGCTATTTTAAGAACATTGGCTAATTCGGTAGAAGTAACCGATAGCAATTATCAAGAATATGATGCTGCATATCAAGAAGCATTGAAACAAAACGGCGAAAGAAAAGCGAAAGTTGAGAATATTAAAAAGCAACTTGGTATTTCAACACTTGTGTTGGGTTCACTGATCTTTGCACTATTTATTATCTTAATTTCTCTAAACATAAAAACTATCAAACAAAAAAAATTAAGAAACGTATATATCACTTTATTAGGAATTGCACTCAGCGTCATGATTGCCGGTGTATTGCTAATGCTAATATAGAAAGGAAAACATGGCTAAAATTACAAAAAACCCAGTAATTACATCTATTTTTGACTACATGGTAGAAATTCAAGGCAAATTTGATTACTCACAAAAACAGATGTTTATTGCTAAAAATAAACCTCATATTAAATTTATTTTAATTAATGCTGATAGCAAAAGTGCTATTTTACTATCAAGTGATGAAGAACACGAATTAGAAGTTGGCGATGAAGTTGAATTATTAGACACAAACTTCAATGTTTTTACCTCACAATCGTATTTTGGAAAAGTTATTGACGTAGCAGGTAACATTATCTTACCAACTGCGATGGCAAAACCTTCATTTTCACCA
This sequence comes from Mycoplasma sp. HS2188, assembly GCF_025209835.1. Taxonomy (NCBI): domain Bacteria; kingdom Bacillati; phylum Mycoplasmatota; class Mollicutes; order Mycoplasmatales; family Mycoplasmataceae; genus Mycoplasma; species Mycoplasma sp. HS2188. The sequence goes on from NZ_JAOAOI010000002.1 coordinate 165,732, forward strand.
ACTCAATTTTCAAGTCCAATATTCAATCTTGCACACGATTTGATGAGTGTAAAAACCCTAAATGAACAACTTTACACAGGTATTCCTGCAATTGACTTATTGATACCAATCGGGAAAGGTCAACGTGAATTGATTATCGGTGATCGTCAAACCGGTAAAACACACATTGCTATTAACACAATAATTAATCAATCTAATAAAAATGTCAAATGTATCTATGTTGCTATTGGTCAAAAAAGAGAAACAATTGCTAGTGTATATTCAACTTTACAAAAACATAATGCCTTGAAAAATACAATAATTATTGATGCTTTTGCGACATCAACATACGATCAATATTTAGCTCCATATGTTGGTATGGCACACGCAGAAAATATTTCACAAACCGATGATGTTTTAATCGTTTTTGATGACTTAACCAAACACGCAAACGTATTCCGTGAAATGGCTTTGCTTTCAGATGCACCAGTTGGTAAAGAAGCGATGCCTGGTGATATATTCTTTGCTCATTCACAATTATTGGAAAGATCAGGAAGCTTTGTTGGACGTAAAACTATTACAGCATTGCCAATATTACAAACTATTGATGGCGATATTACTTCATTAATTTCATCGAATATTATTTCAATTACAGATGGTCAAGTTGTAACTAGTTCAGATTTATTCGCAGCCGGAAAATTACCAGCTATCAATATTGATTTATCAGTATCGAGAACCGGTTCGAGTGTTCAAAACCACACCATAACAAAAGTTGCTGGTGAGATAGGTAAAATTTACCGTAAATACAAACGTCACTTAAAATTAGCAACACTAGATTACGAGTTCAATGCTGAAACATCATTATTGCTTTCAAAAGGTAAAATGATTGAAAAAATGTTCACACAGAGAGGTTATTCTCTATACTCGAATAGATTTATTATTTTAACTTCAAAAATAATTTCTTGAGGATTATTCAAGGGCGTTAAAGACGAACAAAAAGCAATGAGTTTTCTAAACAAATTAATTGACACGAATAAAGAGGCTAAAGAAACATTCGAAATCATTTCAAGTGCTAATAAATACGATGACAATATTGTTAAAAACTTTTTTGCATTTGCTCTAAAACAATATTCAGATTACTTAAATTTAGGTTGAAACATTAAAGTTGAACATAAATTTATTGAATTTGATAAAGAATATCTTTCATCAATTGCGTCAATGTTAGGAGATAAATAATGACCGGAAAAATTATTAAATTTAACTCAGATGTTATTGAAATTCAATTTGAAGGTGGAGAATTACCTAAAGTTAATACTTTGCTAACTTTACACGAAGGTAAAACTTACTTATTGGTAAAAAGAATTTTAAGCGATACAACTGTAAGAGCTATTGTTATTTATACATATCAACCAATCTCGATGTCTGATGAAGTATTCAATACTCAAAAAAGCTTTATGGTACCAGTGGGCAAAAAATCAAAAAATAATATTTACAGTTTCACTGGCTATCCTCTTTTACCGCAAATTGAACAGCCTGATTATGTAGAAATGAATTCAACAATCAATAGAGATAAATTCATTGATACTAAAATTGAACTAATTGAAACCGGTATTAAAGCAATTGATTTCTTTATCCCAATTATTAAAGGTTACAAAATGGGTATTTTCGGTGGTGCTGGTGTTGGTAAAACCGTGTTAATGAAAGAGATAATTTTTAACGTTAATAACGCAAGTAAACAAACAAGCAATATTTTTATTGGTTCAGGGGAACGTTCACGTGAAGGCATTGAATTATATAACGAATTAAAAGAGTCTAATTTGTTGAAAAATTCAATCATGTTTGTTTCAAAAATGAACGAATCTCCAGGGGCTAGAATGTCAATTGTTCCTATTGGAATCACAGCCGCTGAATATTTAAGAGATAAAGAAAAAGAAGACGTATTATTGTTTATTGACAATATTTATCGTTTTGTTCAAGCCGAAAACGAAGTTAGTTCGTCTTTAGGTAAAAAACCTTCTGTTGGTGGATATCAATCTACACTGGAAAGTGATGTTGCCAACATTGAACACCGTATGTTTAAAAATGCAAACGGGGCAATAACTTCATTTCAAACAATGTTTTTACCAATGGATGATTTATCAGATCCATCAGCGGTAGCCGTTTTCAACCACCTTGATGGTAATTTGGTTTTATCAAGAACACAAACAGCAAAAAATATTTTCCCAGCATTTGATCCATTAGCAAGTCAATCAAACTCAGTCAATGAAACAATTATTGGCAAAGAGCACTTTGACGCAATCATTGAAACAAAAAGAATTTTAAAAGCGTATAAAGACCTTGAAGATGTTATCTTGATACTAGGTTTTGATGAATTAGATGACGAAAATAAAATCATTGTTAAAAAAGCATTGCAACTTGAAAACTTCTTTACTCAAAACTTCTTTATGACTGAACATTTTACTAAGTCAAAAGGTGAATTTGTTAAATTGAAAGACACCGTAAAAAGTGTTCAAAAAATACTTAATGGTGAATATTTAAAACAAAGTCCTGAAATTTTCTCATATGTTGGTTCAGCTTTAAAAATACCGACAGATAAAGAATTAGGTCTTTAATAATACTTAAAAACACTCGTTTATGCGAGTGTTTTTCAATATTTGTTGGTGTGATACACAAAAATATAAATAAAAAAACTCAACATGATTATTGCTGAGTTTAAACATACATAATGAAAGAAATTAAACACTAGCTGCGTTTCTTCTAAGTGTTTTAGCAGTTTTAGCTGTAACTCTTAAAGTAACTTTTTTGCCATCAACGTATACTTTAACTTTTTGTAAATTTAAGTTAAATTTTCTTTTAGATGCATTCATAGCGTGTGAACGTTTATTTCCTGTTTGAGCACGCTTTCCTGTTAATTGATCTACTCTAGCCATTTTGCTCCTTTCATTTAATAATTAATTATCTTATAAAAAGTATTTGTATTATACCTAAAAATGATTTTTTAAAAATAAATTTTACCAATTTTGCTCTATTTATTTAAGTTTAATTTGTCGATTAATGTTTTAGCAGCAATGCAACCATCAGCCGCTGCTGTAATTAGTTGTCTAACTTTTTTAACAATGATATCACCGGCAGCATAAATATTTTTTACTGCGGTTTCCATGTCTTCATTGACTTTTATAAAACCTTTTTCATCAGTCAAATTAAGGTGTTTGTGAATTGAGTCATCTGGGACAAATCCAATCAATGAGAATAGGGCCAATGAATCAAATTTTTTAATTTCATTTGTTTCATTGTTTTGAACCACAATTTCATTAATTCCGTTTTCATCGCCATTCAATTCTAGTATTTGCGATTTAGTATAAACTGTAATATTTTCGGTTTGTTGCAGTGCATCAACTAATACTTTATCGGCAGTAATTTCATTCAAAACAATCATATCCACATGATTAACGAACCTTGCGGCGAAAATAGCTTCTTCAACAGCGGAATTTCCGCCTCCTAAAATAACGACGTTTTTATTACGATATAACGGTGCATCGCAAGTTGTACAAAAGTGAACACCATTATTTCTGAATTTGTCATAGTTTTTGATAAACGTTGGTTCGCGGTGTTTCAAACCTGTTGCAATAATTATTGATTTTGCAGTAATTACATTGCCATTTTTCAAGACAACTTCTTTTTCGAAGTCAGATAAAGAGTTTATTTTAACAACTTCACCTATGATTAATTTGGCCCCGTTTTCTTTGGCGTGTTCTACCATTTTTTCACCCAAATCATAGCCCGAAATTGTTGGAATACCTAATCAATTTTCCACTGTGGCACTTGTGACAATTTTGCCACCAGTGTTTTCTTTTTCAATAATCAGTGTTTTAAGGCCGCCTCTAGCTGCGTATAATGCGGCATTTGAACCGGCTGGACCTGTACCAATGATAATTACATCGTAATCCATTTTACCCCCTTAAGATTGTATATAATGGTTTTTTTCTATCAAACAATCTTGTTTTGTTTACATGTTCTAAGTAGCTTTGTGGATGCGCATAAACGTATTTAAATCTATATTTGTCTTTAATTTTTGCGTAGTGTACTGAATTGAAGAACATAAAGTAGATAAACATTATTGTTCCGATTGCGATAAAGACTAATGAAGCTACTGTATAAATTTGGTATGCGTTTTCACGCAATGGTTCAAGAGCCAATCTTACTAAACCGTATCATACGAAATATAACCCTGATGTTGAACCTGGTTTTGCCAAACCAAATAAATTAATTATTCATACTAACACTAAATATCCAGCAAGGTTTGCTAAACCTTCATATAAGAATAGTGGATATCTGAATAGTCCTGGTTGGTTTAACGAAGCACTGTATGCATCGGAAATAAACATGTTTTGTGCGAAGGTTTTACCAAAAATCAACACAGAAGACCCGTCTCAGTCAACTTTTCCATATAATTCGTGGTTTGCATAGTTTCCTCAACGTCCGATCACTTGACCAATCAATATTGTTGGGATAATAAAGTCAATAACCTTTCTAAAATCAACCTCATGACGACGGTGGTAGATATAAAGCATTCCGCAGGCGGCACTCAATACAACACCCCCTTGAATACTCAATCCCCCTTCTCAAATTTTGTACCAGTCTGCTCACTTGAAACTAGGATCATAAAGGCCTACTTCAACTAAGTCTCATAAACGAGCGCCAATGATTGAGGTGGGAATTACAATAACAATCAATGTGTATAGAATATCTCATTTATATTTTTCTCTTTTTCAGAAAAAAGTAATTGTCAAAATTGCAGCTAACATACCTAACATCATTGTGATTGAATATGTACGAATTGGGAATGATCCAATAGTGAATAATACTGAACCAGAGTTGGCAGGAATACCGGCAACTATATCGTATTTATTATTAGTATTCATTTAACCTCCTTATTTATTTTTTAAATTATTATAATTATTTAACTTTTTTAATTATAATGTATATTAAATTAAGTGGTAATTCTTTTATTGAATCACATCTATCAATTTATTGATAAATTAATCGGTAGTTGCTCGAGTGGCTGAAGAGGTTTGTCTCGAAAACAAATAGCGATGCAAATCGCTCAAGGGTTCAAATCCCTTACTACCGGCCATTTTTTTATTTGCCTTTTTGCTTTATTGATTTTTGTGGTATAACATTAGTTATTACTATAATTGTAAATTTTCTTATTATTAATAATATTTATAGACAGGGGGAGAATGAAACCTACAAGACTAGTAGCCATTGGTGGCGTCCAAGAAATTGGTAAATCATCGCTATTTGTTGAATACGATGACAATATTTTTATTGTTGATGCGGGTATAAAGTTTGCAGATACAGCCCAAACAGGTATCAAAGGTATTATTCCTGATTATTCGTATTTAGCTAAAAATAAACATAAAATCAAAGGCCTATTCATCACTCACGGACACGAAGATCACATCGGGGGTGTAGTTTATTTAGTTAAACAAGTTCCATTGAAAAAAATATTTGCTCCAAGAATTGCAATTCAGTACCTAAAACTTAAATTTGAAGAACACAAAGTCCCAGGTGATATTGAATTTGTTGAAATTGAAAAATCAGCAGTCCACAGATTTGGCAAATGTTCAGTTGATTTTTGATCAGCTCAACACTCAATTCCCGATGCTTTTGGAATTAGAATCAATACACCAAACGGGTCAATAATGTGTACTGGTGACTTTAGATTTGATTACAATCCGATCGGAGAAAGTTATACTGATTTTGCGCGTTTAGATCAAATTGGCAAAGAAGGCTTAACCGTTTTATTATCAGATTCAACAAACGCTATGCGTCCATTCCATTCGCCATCAGAAAACGATATTTTAAAAGACATTGAAAAATATATGCGTCAAGCAACCCGTAAAATAATTATTACTGCTTTTGCGTCGAACTTAACTCGTGTTAAAGCTATTATTGAACTTGTTGCAAAATTAGGTAAAAAAGTCGCCACATTTGGTAGATCAATGGTTAACGGGGTGAAAATAGGTCGTAAACTAGGCTATATTAATGTTGACAACAATGTTTTAGTTGATAAAAAACAAGTTTCTAACGTTCCGGATAAAGATTTAGTTATTTTAACTACTGGTAGTCAAGGTGAACAATTAGCTGCTTTAGCCAGAATGTCACACGGTAAACATCAAAGCGTTAAAATCGAAAAAGGCGATTTAATTATTTTCTCATCAAGTCCAATTCCTGGTAATCACATGGTTATTGAGCTTCTTGTCAATCGTTTAGCAAAATTAGGAGCCGACATAAAAGAAAACGGTGTTGATGGCTACTTACATACATCAGGACACGCTTATAAACACGAACATGATAAAATATTCCAATTAACAAAACCGAAATACTTTATTCCTTACCACGGTGAATATCGTATGAGTATAGTTCACGGTCAAAGTGCAGTGCGTAATGGTGTAAATCCAGATAATGTTTTTATTCCTGAAAAAGGACGTGTGTACAACATTATTAAAGGTGTTGTGAGTGAAACAGATGAAAAAATAGATTATGGACCAATTTATATTGACGGACATAATGTTTTAAATCTGAATGCAAACGTTATTAAAGAAAGGCAACAACTTGCTGAGAGTGGTTTTGTCAATATTTGTTTAGTTATAGACCGTAAAAATAAAAATATTATTGGTCGTCCTTCATTGATTTCACGTGGCGCATTTTACGTTAAAACATCACTACCATTAGTTACAGAAGCTAAGCGTGTTGCACACGGTGCCGCTCTATATTACATAAAAAATACTGAAGAGTTCAATATTGTTGAGTTAAAACAGTTGATTGTTGATCGTCTTGAGAATTTATTTTATAAAGAAAAAAGAAGAAAACCGATTATTATTCCAACTATCTTATACACTGATGATGCAGATGACGAAGTATTGAAAAATTCTGAAATTTCATTTGAGAAAAAATCTAAATCTAACGATAAAACAAAATCAATTTTGAAAAATATCCGTTCAGAAATGTTTGGTGATAAATCGGAATTAGATGATGACATCCATGATGATGAAGAAGATATCGAATAGAGCAAGGGCTCTATTTTTTATTGACGAAAAAAATTAATTATGTTTGTATAATTAGCTCATGAATAATTTAACTGAACAATTTAAAAAATTTTGAGAATATATATCTGAAGCTAAATTCATCACCTTATTAACACACAAAAACCCCGATGGTGACACCATCGGTGCCTCTGTGGCATTAAAAGAAATTATTGATATTAATTCGCCAAAGACTGAAGAGGTTAGAATATCTGGCGGTGATTGCCCTCGCAATCTTGAATTTTTATTTGATGACAAGTTGGACCTAGTTGATCAATCTTTTTTTGATAAATCATTGAAAATTGTTGTGGATACTTCAAACAAAAAACGTGTTTTTGATCAAAGAGTTATACCTTCGCAATCACTAAAATTTGACCACCACCCAGTCGAAGAAGAATTTATGTTTGGAATTGGTGGCGACTATTGACCAGCAACAGGGCAATTATTGACACAAATGGTTATGGCGTTAGGTTTAAAAATTAACCAAAAAGCAATGCAAGGATTAGCAGTTGCAATAATTACTGATACCAACAATTTTACTCAGAGAAACATCACTAATACTACATTTGACACGATGAGTTTTTTACTGAAAAACGGCTTGGATTATAAAGAAGTATTACAAAAAATCAAATTAAATACAGACGAAAAACAAGCTATATTTAACACGTTAAAAACTATGAAAATTGACGGTCTAGTTTCTCATGTAATTTCGCAAGATGTTATCTCAAATGATATTGTGCGGCCATTAGTAAATTCTTTTTTAGATATTTCTAATACAGAAGTCTCGTTAGTGATTTTAAAAGATAAATACAATAATTATCGATGTTCAATTCGTTCTAACTCGTATTTTGATGTCTCAAAAATAGCGAATTTATATGGCGGTGGAGGTCATTACCATTCTTCAGGCTTCAATATCGATTCGTTAGATAAAGTTACAGAAATAATTGCCACAATTAACAAAAAATAGCGATTAATTTTCGCTATTTTTTGTTATTTTTTCTTCTTGCAATCTAATTAGATTTTTTAAATCCTTGATTTCTTTGTTTGTTAAGTTACGATAAGTCCCTTCAGGCATTTTATCAACATTTATATTAGCGTATGAAACTCTTTTTAAATTAATAACTTTTTTGTTAACAGCCTCAAACAATTTTTTAACATGATGATATGAGCCGACGTGTAAAGTTACCATATAGCTTTTGTTTTCTACCTGATCAACAATTTGGTTCGAAATTTTGCCATTAATCATCACACCTTCGTTTAGGGTCATAAATTCTTTATATGTTAAAGGTTCATTGATTCTTGCACGATAAGTTCTTGGAATTTCGTATTTAGGATGAGTAAGTTTATTGACCATTTCGAAATCATTTGTTAATATGATTGTTCCTGTGGTGTTGTAATCTAATCTACCTACCGGCACAACACGATAAGTGTCGGGAACTAAATCGACTACACTTTGTCTATTAAATTGATCTTTAGCACTTGAAACTGTTTTTTTAGGTTTATTTAAAACATAATAAACAATTTTATCGTTCACGATTGCTAATTGTTTATTGTTGATTTTTATCTCGTCGGTCGTTAAAACTCTATCGCCTATTTTGGCGATAACACCATTGACTGAGACTTTACCTTGTGCGATTAATTTTTCCGCTTCACGACGGCTAATTAAACCTGTATGTGCTATAACTTTTTGTAACTTTTCTTTGTCCATAATCTTTCCTAATTCAAATATTTTTCGTATATTTTCAATGCTTCATCAGTAAATTTAACACCTTTATCAATATTGTATTGATAGTTTACACGCACAACTTCTTTAAAACCTTCTTCAAGATTTTCTAAAGCTAATTTGCGTAATTTTTGAACACCGGTAAAAGCACGGCCATCGCAAATTTTATCAGCAATAAAGAGAATTTTATCCATCTTGGTTAATTCGCCTAATTTTAACGTTGTATGACATGCAATAGCATTAACGATATCTTTGTCGTTTATTTTGTAAACATTTTCTACTCATAGAGCACCTGCAACTTGGTGTAGTTTATGCCATGGGAATTTTTCTTTGTCGAACCCATCTAAACCAAATGAAGCAATAAATTCGCGTGAACTATTTTCGTCTATTTCTTTGCAAATATCGTGGAATAGACCGGCATAATAACCTTTGTTATAGCCTATGCCATTTGCTTTAGCTAATTTTGCACAAAATTCAGCAGCAGCCAATGAATGTTTTGCTCTTTTGGCGCTCAAGGTTGAGTGCACTATTTCACTGGCATATAATTTGTTTTCACCGATATACGAGTTAACTTTTTCGTCTGTGTAATCTAAAACGCCACGGCGTACTTTTGTTGATGATTCTTCGTAAATTGGATTATTCAATTGCAAAATGTTGAATTTTTTAATATTATTTTTATCAATATTTTTATCTCTTTTAAACACAACAAATTGAGCTGTTTGAGTAATTTCTTCAATAAATTCTCATTTATGTAAGGCTGGTAATGAGTCAGAGCCAATAATAAAATATAGTTGATCTTGCGGGTATTTATTGGCAAAATATCTTATTGTTTCATAGGTATAACTTAAACCACCTTTTTTAATTTCAAATAAACTAACTTCAAAATTTTCGTTAGCATCCTCAATAGCCAACTCAATCATTTTTACACGGTCATTATCCGGTGCATTTTTTTGTTTCTTCTTGAATGGATTAGTTGAGGCGGGAATAAAAATTAATTTGTCTAAATTCAACTCTTGATAAGCATATTTTGCAATCTTCATATGTCCGTTGTGAATTGGGTTAAAACTACCGCCATATAAACCTATTTTCATATTATTTTTCCTCTCTGTCGCTTTTTAAATAACGATTTTGTACGTTTTCTTTGATTTTATCTTTTTCGAATTCAATACCAGTCTTTAAAACTTTTCTTTTAATTTTTTTGTTTAAGTTATCAACCAAGATTTTCAATTGATTATTGTTTTCAACTTTTTCATCGTCAAAAATAGTTTGCTGTTTGGCAATATCGAATTCATTAACCAGTTGTGAAATTTTTATTCCTATTCCCCTTATCATTTCTTCTTTGAAAAGTTGATTGAATAAAATAACACCATTTTTGTATATTTCTTCAGCGTTATTTATTGGTTGATTAAGCGTTAATTGTTTTCGTTTTCATGTTTTTTCAACACTTCTTAAAGAAACAGTAACTGAATAACCCAACATATTACGATTGATTGCTCTATTTGAAACCTTTAAGGACAATTGATAAAGTATTTTTAATAATTCTGTTCTATCGTCTAAGTCAACCGAGAGAAAAGTTAATTCATTTCCGATGGATTTTAGATCGTTATGATCATAATTTAAACCTGACTTTCCGTTTCCTCTTGCTTCGTTAATAAAAACAGATGTTTGAGATTTGAATATTTCATGCAAATCAGTATCGTATCTGTCTCTTGCTGCTAATTTACCAATCGTGTCAATTCCAATATTTTTCAATTTAATAGAAGTTGACTTGCCAATTCCGAAATATTCTTCAATTTTTAAAGGTCATATGCAATCTTTAAGATCAGTGATTTTTGTTTGTCTCACCCCATATGGTTTTGCGAGATTAGTGGACAATTTAGCAATAAACTTATTGTAAGAAATACCAATTGACACAGGTATTCTAAATTTTTCCTTTATTTGTTTTTGAATCTGTAAAGCTAATTGCACTGCGTTGTTTTCGTCGACAATATCACTAACATCCATTCAGCACTCATCGATCGAATAAACTTCAATTTTCTTTGTGTATTTTTCAACTAAAAAATCAAAAATTTTTGTTGATAATTTAACGTACAAATTAAAGTCTGGTTTAATAAAAATTGTGCGCGGTTCGATCTCTAAAATTTTGTAATTAGGTCAGCCGGCTTTTACACCTTTATTTTTTAATTCATAACTAACGGAACAAGCAATAGATCTTTTTTTATTATCTCCAATTGCGATTGGTTTATTTTCGTATTGTGGATTGAGCACTCGATGTGCACTGGCAAAATATGAATCAAAATCAATATGAAAAATAATATTAGCCATTTAATTTCTCTTTGATGGCAGTTGATAACATCGTGGCACAAAAAATTCTATTTGGATGTTCATTAACATTTTGGAAAATAGCTAATTCACCTAAAATTTTTTCTGTTTCTTCGTCACCGCCATTTCTAATAAAATCTTCATATTTATCAATAAAATTCAGTACCTCTTCAACAGTTTTATTGTTTAAATAACTAATTAATAAGTCAGTAGAAGCCATCATGAAGGCACAACCTCTACCATCAAAATGCAAGTCAACAAGTTTGCCGTCTTTAATTGAATATTTGAATTCTAGATAGTCGGCACACGCTTGTCCGTGCTTGATATTTTTATCTCCTTCAATTACTTTTTTATATTGTGGATTTGTGTAATGAGACATTATTATTTCTCTTTTTTGGGCTTGATTATATGACAATGAAATCACCTCCTTTTTTCAAAGCGTCAACTAATTTTCTAACATCTGATTTTGTATTATACACTCCTAAAGAAACGCGAACATAAGAATTTGACTCTTTGACATTTCTTACATAGTGTGCACAAAATAAACCTGAGCGTACATAAATATTATTTTGACCTAAATAATGAGCAATATCGTGTGAATCAACACCATCAATATTGAATAAAATAATATGATCGCTTGGCTGTGAATAAACCTGAATATTATTGATTTTTTTCAGCTCTTTATGTGCATAATTCGAAATATCATTCAAGATTTTACCTGTATTTTCGTATCCAATATGTGTATTGAAAAAATCAATTGCGGCATTGAACATATATATTCCAGCAAAATTTGCTGTACCTGGTTCAAATAAATCGATACTTGGAATTTTTATTCAGTTGTTTTCTCTATCGATGTTCAATACTGATCCGCCACCAAAATTTACTGGATTTAGTTTAGAAAGCACTTCGTTATTAACTGCTAAAACTCCTAAACCTGTAGGTCCGTAAAATTTATTAGCACTGAAGGCGACAACATCGCAATTATTCATTGAAACTTTTTCATAAACAATTGCCTGTGCTGCATCATTAACTAAAATTGCCCCCACTTCTTTGGCTTTTTGATAAATTTTTTCTAAATCATATCTAACGCTGAAATTGTTTGTGATTTGCGAAAGAGCAACCACTTTTGTTTTTTCGTTTATGTAACCTTCCAAATTTTCTTTAACAACTACTTTAGCGCCAACTTTTTTTGCCAATTCTATTCACGGAATAAAATTTGATGAGTGATTATAAGCAGATATTAATATTTCATCATTGCCTTTGATTTTGTCTGCGAACATTAAGGCAAAATTGTTTAGTGATTGTGTCGCTCCGGATGTGAAAATAATAGATGTTTTTTCTATATTTGTATCTAACAGTTTTGCGATTTTTTCACGTAAATCGCTAATTATTTTGATGTTTTTTATACCTAGTGGAGCATTACTAGTTCTTACACTCACTGAGTATTTATTATAAAAATCATTGTTAGCCTTAATTGCGGCATTAGGCTTAAGACCTAGGGCTGCACTATCAAGATATGTTATATTTTTAGCCATTCTAAAATAAGATTTTAAATTTTTCATATTATTATTTTATTGCAGATTTAATTTTTTTTATAAAATTGCTTTCACTTTCAAAAATTTGTTGTATATTTTTATTTATATCAGTACCACTTGTGTCGTGGTATTTGTTATACTCGGTTCGACGAGAGAAATATCCAGTAAAAAATTATCCCGTTAACGAATAAAATGGTTATTACCAAAATTTGAGGAGAAACAATGAGACAAACAACAATTGTTAACAAACAAAACGCAAACAAAAAATGATACGTTGTTGATGCTGAAGGTCAAGTTTTAGGTCGTTTAGCAGCAACTGTTGCCTCTGTATTAAGAGGAAAAAACAAACCAACTTTTACTCCTAACGCTGACATGGGAGACTATGTAATAGTAGTTAATGCTGAAAAAGTTGTTTTAACAGCAAGCAAAGAAGAAGATAAAATGTACTACCACCACACAGGTTACCCAGGTGGTCTAAGAAGTATTAATGCTGCTAAATTAAGAATTAAAAAACCAACTGCATTAGTACAAAAAGCAGTTGCAGGTATGTTACCACACACAAAATTAGGAAACAAACAAATTAAAAACCTATTTGTTGTTGCAGGACCAGAACACAATCACCAAGCACAAAAACCAGAAAGTTTAGAGGTAAGATAATATGGCACAAAAAACAGTTATTGAATACCGTGGATTAGGACGTCGTAAAAGTTCAACAGCACGTGTTATTTTAAGACCTGGTGAAGGTAAATTCACAATTAACGGTCGTGATGCAAGAGCATATTTAGCTTCTGATTTATTTTTACAAGACGCTTCACAACCATTAGTTTTAACTGAAACTGAAGGAAAATTTGACATTTCTGTTAATGTTCGTGGTGGAGGTTTAAGCGGTCAAGCTGGTGCTATCCGTTTAGGTATTGCTCGTGCATTATTGCTTGCTAGCGATTCTTACAGAGCAAAATTAAAACCAGAAGGAATGTTAACTCGTGATGCACGTGTTAAAGAACGTAAAAAACCAGGTTTACGTAAAGCACGTCGTTCACGTCAATTCTCAAAACGTTAATTTTAATTTTTTATTTCATTATGTTTTATGCTGTGGTATAATAATCCCGCAGCACATAAGCGAGCGTAGCTCAGCTGGTTAGAGCACACGACTGATAATCGTGAGGTCGATGGTTCGAGTCCATTCGTTCGCACCATATCATTAAGTTGATCCGAAATAGCGAAAGCTATTTTTTTTTTTTTTTTTTTTGTGAAATAAAAAACAAAAGTTCCACTTTTTTCGAATTTGTAAATGGGAACTTTTGTTTTTTATTTGGACTTATATTTTTGATATTATTTACTAGGTTGACTCCTTTTAATTCAACCAAAATTTAAT